>CBFGOD010000056.1:0-14407 GCA_965650295.1 uncultured Shinella sp.
ACGATGCCCGCGAACGCGCCGAATGCCGCAAGTGCAACCGCGGCCGATGCCCACCACGGCAATACGAATGGCATCCACAGCGCAAGCGCGGCGCCGAAGCCGTTGCGTCGGAACCGGAAACCCCGCAATCCCAGGAAACCTCCGAGGAAAAACCGGAGCCGATCGAACCGGCGCGCCCGGCCTATGAGGAACCGGTCTATACCCAGGCTGCTCCCGAGCCGCGTCGCGGCAATGCCGGTCCTCTTGCCGCCGGCATTCTCGGCGGCCTGATCGCCCTTCTCGGGGCCGGTAGCCTGCAATATGGCGGCTACCTGCCCACCCTCGGCCCGGATCGCAGCGGCGACACCGGCGCGCTTACCAGCCTCTCCAACGAAATCGAAGCGCTGAAGACGCGCCTTGCCGAAACACCGGCGGCCAGCAACGTCGATCTCCAGCCAATCGAAACCCGCATCGCCGCCCTTGAAAAGGGCACCGGCGATGGCGGCGGCGCGACCGCAGGAAACCCGGAAGCGGTAAGCAAGCTCGAGGGCGACGTGACCCGCCTGAACACCGAGCTTGCGGCCCTGCGCGAGGCCATTGCCCGCACCACCGAAGCCGTCAGCTCCACCGAAAGCCAGCTCACCGAGCGCATCGCCGCTGCCGAGCAGAAACTGGACGAACCGCGCAGCGATGTCGAAATGGCCCGTGCCGTGGCGGCAAGCGCGCTGAAGACCGCCATCGATCGCGGCGGTCCCTACCTTGCCGAACTCGAAGCCTTCGCCAGCATCGCGCCTGATGATCCGTCCGTGGCGGGCCTGCGCGAGCATGCCGCCATCGGCGTCGCCTCACGCTCCGATCTCGTGCGCGATTTCCAGCCGACCGCCGATGCCATCCTCGACGCCGTGCATCAGCCGGATGGCGACCAGGGCATCTTCAATCGCCTGATGTCGAGCGCCACGTCGGCCATCCGTGTGCGGCCCGTCGGCAGCATCGAGGGCGATACGCCGGAAGCCGTTGTCGCGCGCATCGAGAACAAATTGCAGAACGGCGACTTCAAGGGCGCCCAGATCGAATGGCAGACCCTGCCGGAAGCAGGCCAGGCCGCGGCGGTGGAGTACAAGCGCAAGCTCGATACCCGCGTTACCGTCGAGGGCCTGATCGGTGCGGCCGTCTCCGGCGCCATCACCGGCACGGCCACCGGCAACCAGGGCTGAGGAGAGGACTTCATGGTACGCATTCTGGTCTTCGCTCTCTTCGTTCTCGCCCTTGCCGCCGGTTTTGCCTGGCTGGCCGATCGTCCCGGCGAACTCTCGATCATCTGGCAGGGCCAACGCGCCGATATGAGCCTGATGGTCGCCGCCACGCTCGTCGTCTCGCTGATCGCCACCGTGATGCTCTCCTGGTGGATCGTGCGCGTCATCTGGACATCGCCGCACTCGATCCAGCGCTTTTTCCGCGCCCGCAAGCGGGATCGCGGCTATCAGGCCCTGTCGACCGGCCTGATCGCGGCCGGTGCCGGCGACGCCGCCGGTGCGCGAAAAATGCTCGGCCGCACCAAGGGTTTGCTGAGCGCCGATCAGGAACCGCTCATCCACCTGCTCGAAGCGCAGGCCGCGATGATCGAGGGCCGCTATGACGATGCGCGCCGCAAATTCGAGTTGATGGCAGACGACCCGGAAACCCGCGAGCTCGGCCTGCGTGGCCTCTATCTCGAGGCCCGTCGCCTTGGCGCCAACGAGGCCGCCCGGCAATATGCCGAACGCGCCGCGGAAAAGGCGCCGCAACTGCCCTGGGCGACGGAGGCAGCACTCGAATATCGCTCCGAAGCCGGCGACTGGGACGAGGCACTGAAACTGCTCGGTGACGGCCGCTCCGGCTCGGCGGAAGAGAAGAAGACCTATGCCCGCCGCAAGACCGTGCTGCTCACCGCCCGCGCCGCGGCAAAGCTCGACGCGGACCCGAAGGGGGCGCGCGAGGATGCGCATCAGGCGCTGAAGCTCGACGAGACCTTCGTGCCCGCCGGGCTGATCGAGGCCAAGGCCCATCTGCGCGAGGACAATCTGCGCAAGGCCGCCTCCATCCTGGAAAAACTCTGGAAATCGACGGCGCATGGCGATGTGGCGAAGCTCTATGTCCGCGCCCGCAGCGGTGATTCCGCCGCCGACCGGCTGAAGCGGGCGGAGAAGCTGGAAGCGATCCGCCCGAACAATGCCGAGGCGCTCTATGCCGTCGCGGAAGCAGCACTTGAGACACGCAATTTTGCGCTGGCCCGCGGCAAGGCCGAGGCGGCCGCCCGCCTTGCGCCGCGCGAAAGCGCCTTCCTGCTGCTGGCCGATATCGAGGATGCCGAAACCGGCGATCAGGGCCGTATCCGCCACTGGATGAACCAGGCGCTGAAGGCCCCGCGCGATCCGGCCTGGACGGCCGACGGCATCACCGCGCCGGAATGGCGCGCCGTCTCGCCCGTGACAGGCCGCCTCGACGCCTTCGAATGGAAGACGCCGGTCAGCGCGCTGGAAGGCCCGGTCGAGGAGGGCTCGACGGATGCCGTCGACGAGGCGATCCGCACCTTGCCGCCGCTCGCCATCGAGGCGAAGCCGGCCGTCAGGGTGGAAGAGGTGGTGAAGGTCGAGAAGGCGCCGGTCGAAAAACCCGTCGTGGTAACGGCGATCGCCGAACCGACCCCCGTGAAGGTGGAAAAGGCCAAGGAAACCGGCAAAGAAACCACCGCGCCCGCGGAAGAAGAGGAGCGTCCCTTCTTCGGCATGCCGGATGATCCGGGCGTCAAGGAAGGTGCTGCCGTCAAGCGGGACGGAACCAGCGGTTTCCGATTGTTCTGACTATTCCGAGGCTTGAGGGAACGGGGCTAAAATATCGATGTTCGAACGCTTGCAGCAGTTTCTGGCGAGCCTTTCCGGTGGTGAGAGCAGGCCGGCTTTCGCCATCGACGATCCACGCGTCGCGGTCATGGCGCTTTGCATCCAGGTGATGGAAGCGGATGGCGAGGTGCTGGATATCGAGAAGAAGGCGCTGCGTGACCATTTCAAGGAGCTCTACAGCGTCGATGAAAAGGAGTTGGAGGCGCTTCTCGCAGCCGGGGCCGATGCGGAGAGCGAGGCAATCGACTTCTTCCATTTCACCTCCGAACTGAAGCGCCAGCTCTCGGAAAACCAGCGCGTCGCCCTCATCGGCCTGCTCTGGGAGATCGTCTATGCGGACGGCGAGCGCAGCGAGATGGAGGATCACGCGATCTGGCGCATCGCCGATCTGCTCGGCGTCTCGGGCCGCGAGCGCATCATGAAGCGGCAGGAAGTGGCCGAGCGAGTGGGAGCGGTCACGCATGGGGAGCCGGACGAGACCTGAGCCATGCTCGATTTCCCGCGAAAGCCGCGCACCAGGCGCCCCGTCCTGATCGTGCTGCACCAGGAGACCTCCAGCCCCGGCCGCGTCGGGCAGATCCTGCAGCAGATGGGCCATGCGCTCGACATCCGTCGCCCCGTGCTCGGCGATCCCCTGCCGGAAACACTCGCCCATCATGCCGGCGCCGTCGTCTTCGGCGGGCCGATGAGCGCCAATGACGACGAAGCCTATGTGCGCGACGAGATCGACTGGCTGAACGTCCCCCTGAA
This sequence comes from uncultured Shinella sp., assembly GCA_965650295.1. Lineage (GTDB taxonomy): Bacteria > Pseudomonadota > Alphaproteobacteria > Rhizobiales > Rhizobiaceae > Shinella. The sequence continues at coordinate 3,609 of CBFGOD010000056.1, forward strand.
GGAGAACCGCCCCTTCCTCGGCATCTGCCTCGGGGCGCAGATGCTGGTGAAGAACCTCGGCGGCACCGTATTCGGCCATACCGAGGGATGGACGGAGATCGGCTGGTATCCGCTCGCGGCCACCGAGGCCGGCACGGCGCTGATGCCCTGGCCCGACATGGTCTACCAGTTCCATCGCGAAGGCTTCGACCTGCCCTCCGGCGCGACGCTGCTCGCCACCGGGCATCACTACGAGAACCAGGCCTTCCGCTATGGCGACAATGCCTGGGGCATCCAGTTCCATGGCGAACTGACGTTGGCCATGATGCATCGCTGGGTCGTGCGCGGCGCGCATCGTTTCGAACTGCCGGGCGCGCAGGTCGGCAGCCTGCATCTCGACGGACGTCTGCTGCACGATGCGGCGCTGCGGATCTGGATGACCTCCTTCCTCGACCGGATTTTTCACGAAGCCTGAGCGCCTCAAAAAAATACCGGCACATTAAACATGTTGCCGCAGCGCCTGGTGCATGGCCTTGCTGGCAGGCCTTGCAATGGCTACATGTCGGGACGAAACCAATTGGAGACGTTCAATGATAGCGGTCATCAACACCCTATTGTTCATCATCAGCATCGCATGGTTCCTGGTCATCGCCTCGGCGATCTTTTCCTGGCTCTATGCCTTCAACGTCATCAACGCGAACAATCAGGTGATCGCGACCATCGGACGCTCGCTCTACCAGCTGACCGAACCGATCTATCGCCCGATCCGCCGCGTGCTGCCGAATTTCGGCGGCGTCGACCTGTCGCCGCTCGTCGTGCTGGTCATCCTGTTCTTCCTCGAACAGGTCATCCGCACGGTTCTGGCACCCGCGGTTCTCTAGAGCATTTCCGCTTTTCTCCGAATCGCGGAAGCGCTCTCGCTCTTTGTTTTCACGCAATTCCGAACGCAAAACCGCTTCGCACTTTCGCTGGAATTGCTCCGACAATCGCTTTGACAATAAAAAACCCTCCGGATCGCTGGCGACCCGGAGGGTTTTGTTTTGAGGCCCGAAAGCGGCCTGCGCTTACTTCTGGCTGTTATAGCGCTCGACGGCTTCCAGAATCATCTTCTTGGCCGTGGCGACATCCTGCCAGCCGGCGATCTTCACCCACTTGCCGGGCTCCAGATCCTTGTAATGCGTGAAGAAATGCTCGATCTGCTTGAGCGTGATTTCCGGCAGGTCCGTGTAGTTCTCGACCTTGTCGTAGCGGCGCGTCAGTTTCGGCACCGGCACGGCGATGATCTTCTCGTCCTTGCCGCCATCGTCTTCCATGACCAGAACGCCGATCGGGCGCACATTGATCACGCAGCCCGGAACGAGCGGGCGGGTGTTGGCGATGAGAACGTCGATCGGGTCGCCGTCTTCCGAGAGCGTGTGCGGCACGAAGCCGTAATTGCCCGGATAGGTCATCGGCGTGTAGAGGAAGCGGTCGACGACGAGCGCGCCGGCTTCCTTGTCCATCTCGTACTTGATCGGGTGGCCGCCGACCGGCACCTCGACAATGACGTTCACGTCTTCAGGCGGGTTCTTGCCAACGGAAATCGCATCGATACGCATGGGGGCTCCCTCAGTGAGATGCAGTGATTTTCGGGCTTCCTAAAGCGAATCCCGCTGCGGCGCAACATGACTTTCGAATAGACGGACCGGATGTGCCGTCTTCCCTGCAACCGGAGGATTTCTTCATGCGCCTGACGCCGCTTCTGCTTTCCGTCGCCATTGCCGCATCCGCGGGCGCCGCCCGCGCCAGCGAGAGCGCCTATACGGACCGCGATCTCGATGCCTGCAAGACGCTGTCGGAGGTGGAGGAAGGCGCAAGCGTCAGCCTGCAATGCGCCGGCTACAAGAACCTGCCCGTCTATTTCAAGGAAGGCGATCTCAGGCAAAGCATCGCCTATGGCCCGGTCAGCAAGGCCTATATCGACGAGGCCTTCGAGACCTTCGGGCCGTTCAACCACACCGGCAACAAGATCGAATGGCGGCTCGACGCGAAGGGCGCTCCCATCGCCACCATCGTGCGCTGGTTCATCGCCGATCCCGAGACGACGGGCGAGGCCGATTCCAAGACGGGCCAGGTGCTCGTCGTCTCTACCGTGGCGACGAAGGACAATCCGACAAGCTGCGTCGTCGGCTATGTCGATGCGCTGGAGAACAAGGATGCCAACACGCTCGCCCGCGCGGTGGCGGATGACGAGGCTGCCGATTTTGCCTGCGGCGCAAGCGAGCCGCAATGGCATGGCAAACGGGGAAAACTTGCGGGAGAGCCGTCCCGCACCCTGCCGGGTATGGTGGAATAGCCGGAGGCCTCAGGGCCAGACGAAACCGATCTTCTTCAGTTCCTTGTCGCCGAAATTCTCCATGCCCTCGGCAATGTCGCGTCCGCCGGCGGAGCGGAAGAAGCGGTCGGCATGTTCGCTGTCCTCGAGGCACCAGGCAATCATGCCATTGCAGCCGAGCGACTTCAAAAGCCGCTGCGCCTCGCCGAACAAAAGCCGGCCAAGGCCGATGCCCTGATATTCGGGTCGCAGATAGAGTTCGTAGATCTCGCCTTCCTGCGGCAGCGCGCGGGCGCGGTTGAGGCCAAGCGTGGCGTAACCGGCGACCGTGCCGGCGACATCGAGCACCAGCAGCGTCGCGGGGCCGCGCGTCGCCTTGCGCCACCAGCCCTCATTGCGGCGGTCGACCATCTGGTTGAGCGGGATATGCGGAATGAGGCCACCATAGGCCTGCAGCCACGACACCCGATGCGTCTCGGATATCGCGCGCGCGTCCTGCGGCTCGGCGCGCCGCACATCGATCGACAGTGTCTTCATAACACCACTCTTATTCCCGCACCGATTCCACCGGAATCCCGCACCTATAGGAAGGCGTTCATTGCCCACAGGCGCGTTCCGCATGGCACCAATGAAAGTTAACGCTTTTTTAACAAACGTCACAAGTCGTAAAACGATGACACACACATGAAAAAACCCGGCCTTTCGGCCGGGTTTCCATTTGTCCCGTTTCGGGGAAAGCGATCAGGCGGCGCCGGCGGCCCGCTGCTTTTCGAATCGCTTGCGGTCGTTGGCATCGAGGAACATCTTGCGCAGACGGATCGACTTCGGCGTCACTTCCATCAGCTCGTCGTCCTGGATCCACGACAGCGCGCGGTCGAGCGTCATGCGGATCGGCGGGGTCAGCTTCACGGCTTCATCCTTGCCGGCGGCGCGGATGTTGGTGAGCTGCTTGCCCTTGAGCACGTTGACCTCGAGGTCGTTGTCACGCGAGTGGATGCCGATGATCATGCCGGCATAGACCTTCTCGCCCGGCTCGATGATCATCGGGCCGCGGTCTTCCAGGTTGAACATGGCATAAGCCACGGCTTCGCCCGAACCGTTAGACAGCAGCACGCCGTTGACGCGGCCGCCGATGGCACCCTTGAAGGGCTGGTAGTCGTGGAACAGGCGGTTCATGATCGCCGTGCCGCGCGTGTCGGTGAGCAGTTCCGACTGGTAGCCGATGAGGCCGCGGGTCGGCGCCAGGAACTTCAGGCGAACGCGGTTGCCGCCCGACGGACGCAGTTCCGTCATCTCGGCCTTGCGCTCCGACATCTTCTGCACGACGATACCCGAATGCTCTTCGTCGACGTCGATGACGACTTCTTCGATCGGCTCCATGGTGGTGCCGGCTTCGTCCTTGTGCATGACGACGCGCGGACGCGAGACGGCAAGCTCAAAACCTTCGCGGCGCATGGTTTCGATGAGAACGGCGAGCTGAAGTTCGCCGCGGCCGGAGACGTAGAACGAATCCTTGCCTTCGGCTTCTTCGATCTTCAGCGCGACGTTGCCTTCGGCTTCCTTGAACAGGCGGTCGCGGATGACGCGGCTCGTGACCTTGTCGCCTTCGGTGCCGGCAAGCGGACTATCGTTGACGATGAAGGACATGGTGACGGTCGGCGGGTCGATCGGCTGCGCGGTCATGGCTTCGGTGACCGAGGGGTCGCAGAACGTGTCGGCGACGGTGCCCTTGGAGAGACCGGCAATGGCGACGATGTCGCCGGCATGCGCTTCGTCGATCGCCGTACGCTCGATGCCGCGGAAGGCGAGGATCTTCGAGATACGACCGGTTTCGATCAGCTTGCCATCCTGGCCGAGAACCTTGACCGGCTGGTTGGACTTCAGCGTGCCCGAGGCGATACGGCCGGTGATGATGCGGCCGAGGAAGGGGTTGGCTTCGAGGATCGTACCGATCAGGCGGAACGGACCTTCTTCGACGACCGGTTCCGGAACGTGCTTGAGCACGAGGTCGAGAAGCGGCGCGAGGCCTTCTTCCTTCGGACCTTCCGGGTTGACGTTCATCCAGCCGTCACGGCCCGAACCGTAGAGGATCGGGAAGTCGAGCTGCTCGTCGGTGGCGTCGAGATTGGCGAAAAGGTCGAAGACTTCGTTGATGACTTCTTCGTGGCGGCCGTCCGGACGGTCGATCTTGTTGATCGCGACGATCGGCTTCAAACCAACTTTAAGCGCCTTGCCGACCACGAACTTGGTCTGCGGCATCGGGCCTTCAGAGCTATCGACGAGAACGATGGCGCCGTCCACCATCGAGAGGATGCGCTCGACTTCGCCGCCGAAGTCGGCGTGGCCGGGGGTGTCGACGATGTTGATGCGAACGCCCTTCCACTCCACCGAGGTCGCCTTGGCGAGAATGGTGATGCCGCGTTCCTTTTCGAGATCGTTCGAATCCATCACGCGTTCGGCAACGCGCTGGTTTTCACGGAACGAGCCGGACTGCTTGAGAAGCTCGTCGACGAGCGTGGTCTTGCCATGGTCGACGTGCGCGATGATCGCGATATTGCGGAGTGACATGGTATAATCTCTGAGGTTCGGGGCGCGCGCAAAACGAGGGCGCCGTCTTCAATGGGCGGGCTCTTACATGTTTTTCCGCATTTGCGAAAGGGGCGGACCGCAACTCTGTTATCCGCCCCGCGCGGAGCTTGTCATCATGATGAACGCGCGGGCGGCAGCACGACGCGCCAGAGTTCCTGATCCTCCCGGTCCATCAGCCGCACCGTCATCTCCTCGCTTGCGCCGTTGATATCGACCAGACCGAAGAATTGCAGGCCGGCCGAGGGTGGCAAGTTGCTGTCGACGCCACCCGCCGACGCCTTGATGAAACGCACCTCCGGCCCGAAGGTCATGTCGAGCGGTTTCGGCCCATAGGTGCCGGAATGCAGCGGCCCGGAGACGAACTCCCAGAACGGATTGAACTCCTGGAATTTCGCGCGTGACGGATCGTAGTGGTGGGCGGCGGTGTAGTGCACATCCGCCGTCAGCCACACGACATTGTGGATGGCATTGTCACGCATGAAGGACAGGAGATCGGCGATCTCCCGCTCGCGCGCCGCCGGCGGACCGTTCAGGCCGTCGGCCACACCCTCGTAACCCAGGCTGTTGGCATAGTCGTCCCAGATGACGAGGCCGAGCGGCATATCGCAGGCGATGACCTTCCAGACAGCCTGCGAGGCCGCCAGCTCACGCCGCAGCCAGTCCGCCTGCCGCCAGCCGAAGAGGCCGTTCTCCGTGCCGCCCTTGTTGGGGCTGCGATAGGAGCGCAGGTCGACGAAGAACACATCGAGCAGCGGCCCATAGGCAACCTTGCGGAAGATGCGGCCGGGTTCGGTGGCGAAATAACGGATCGGCGTCATCTCGTGGAAGGCACGGCGGGCGCGCTGTTCGTAGACGCCGATATCCTTTTCCGGATAGCGCCGGTCGCCGGTGAGATCGCTCGATTCCGACCAGTTGTTCAGCACCTCGTGGTCGTCCCACTGGAAGAAGGTCGGGCACTGGGTGTTGAAGGACAGGAGGTGGTCGTCGAGCAGATTGTACTTCCACTGTCCGCGAAACTCCTCCAGCGTGCGCGCCACGTTGCGCTTCTCGTCGGTGACGATGCGGTTCTTCCAGATGCCACCGTCGCGCAGCGGAATCTCCTCCGGGATCGGCCCGTCGGCATAGACCGTGTCGCCCGAATGGATGAAGAAATCCGGCTCGTGGCGCAGCATGGTCGAATAGGTCTTCATGCCGACATCGTCGATGCCCCAGCCCTGCCCCGCCGTATCGCCAGACCAGACGAAGCGCACCGAGCGCTTGCGCATCGGCGCCGTGCGGAACCGGCCGACGACGGGCTCGGAGACGAGATGGCTCGAATAGGGGTCGCTTGCGGTGAAGCGGTAGAAGATGTCCTGATCCGGCAGGAGCCCTTCGAGCATCGCCTTGACGGCATTGTCCGAAGCCCCCGTCGCCTTCTGAAGCGGCAGACGCGTGACGTCGATGAAACTGTCGGTGGTCGAATATTCGAGCGTCACCTCGGCCGGCCGGTCGGTGCGCGCCCAGACCATGCCGGAGGAGCAATCGACATCGCCGGATTGCACGCCATGCGAAAAGACCGGGCTGCCATGCCGCCGCGAATAATAGGGCACCGCCAGCGCCGAGGACGTCGCCAGCGCGCCGGCCCCCGCGGTCAAGAGAAACGAGCGCCGCGTCAGCGTCTCGGGAACAATCGCCATGCCACCTCCGGCCAAGCCCGCGAAAAGACGGGCAGACCATCGGTCCGCGACATGTCAGTCCGGTAACGGGAGGATGACGGTTCACCCAAGCTTTGGTGACGGGAGGATGACGGGACGGCTTGGTCCACGCCCCGCTTGGAAAGGCGATCGGATGCTTTCGATAGAAAGACCCCTCCCCACAAGGGGGAGGGGCTAACCCGCCGAACCGTCTTGCCCAACACAGCGTCACTTCAGGAAGAAACGGGAATGGGACTTTTGCACAGTGCGGCATAGAAGCCCCTCCCCCTTGTGGGGAGGGGTTGGGGAGGGGTCTTAAGTCGCAATAAAGAAGGCTCTGTAAGAGAACGAGAAGGCTTCAGCCTTTACGCCGCCAGCCCCTTCTTCTCCAGCATGGCCTCCGGCGTCGGCAGTTTGCCGCGGAAGGCCTTGTAGGCGTCCTCCGGGTCCACCGAACCGCCGACGGCGTAGATATAGGTCTTCAGCCGCGCCGCCATGGCGGGGTTGAAGGCGTCGCCGGTTTCCGTGAAGGCGGAGAAGGCATCGGCGTCGAGCACTTCCGACCACATGTAGGAATAGTAGCCGGCCGAATAGCCGTCACCCGAGAAGACATGCTGGAAGTGCGGCGTCGCGTGGCGCATGACGATGGATTTCGGCAGGCCGATCTTTTGCAGAACCTCGCTTTGCACCGCCATCGGATCCTCCACCGGTCCGCGCGTGTGAAACGCCATATCGACCAGCGCCGAGGAGGTAAATTCCACCGTCGCAAAGCCCGAATTGAAGGTGCGGGCGGCCAGAACCTTGTCGAGCAGCACCTGCGGCATCGCCTCCCCGGTCTGGTAATGCACGGCGTAGCGCGTCAGGATTTCCGGCACCGTCAGCCAGTGTTCGTAAAGCTGCGAGGGCAGTTCCACGAAGTCGCGCGACACGCCCGTGCCGGAGACCGAGGGATAGGTGACGTCCGACAACATGCCGTGCAGCGCATGGCCGAATTCGTGGAACAGCGTACGCGCATCGTCGAGCGACAGCAGCGCCGGCTTGCCTTCGGCGGGTTTTGCGAAATTGCAGACATTGTAGATGATCGGGATCTCGCCGACCGAACCGTTCGGCAGCGGCAGGCGATGCTGGCTCTGGTAGGAGCTCATCCAGGCGCCCGATCTTTTCGAGGACCGCGCGAAATAATCGCCGAGGAACATGGCGACCAGCCTGTCCTCGCGATCGCGGATTTCGAAGACCCGCACATCGGGATGATAGACCGGCACGCCCTTCTTCTCGATGGCGCGGATGCCGAACAGCCGCTCGGCAACATCGAAGCAGGCGTCGATTATCTTTTCGAGCTGGAGATAGGGCTTCAGCTCGGCCTCGGAGAAGTTGAATTTTTTGGCGCGCAGCTTTTCGGCATAGTAGCGCCAATCCCAAGGCATGACCTCGTGGTTGCGACCTTCGTCCGCGATGAGCGCGGCAAGCTCCGCCTCCTCCTCACGCGCCCGCGCCACGGCCTTTTCCCAGACCTGCATCAAGAGACCGTTCACCGCATCCGGCGTCTTCGCCATGGTGTTGTCGAGCTTCAGGGCGGCGAAATTCGCGTAGCCGAGCAGCCCGGCCTTTTCCGAACGGAGAGCAAGCGTGTCCTTCACGATGCCGCGATTGTCCGTCTCGCCGTCATTCTCGCCGCGCGCCACCCAGGCCCGGAATGCCTGCTCGCGCAGGTCCCGGCGGGCGGAGGAGGCAAGGAAGGGCTCGATGATCGAGCGCGACAGGGTGACGGCATAGCGCCCGTCCTGCCCGCGATCCCGCGCCGCCGCCGCCATGGCGTCCTTCAGATAATCCGGCAGGCCGTCCAGCGCCTCGCCCTCGTCGAGGAACAGCGCCCAGCTCTTCTCGTCGGCCAGCACGTTCTGGCCGAATTTCGCACCGAGACCGGCGAGCGTCTCGTTGATCGCCGAGAGGCGATCCTGTTCAGGCTTGGCAAGCTTGGCCCCCGCCTTCACAAACCCCTTCCAGTGCCGCTCCAGCACGCGCACCTGCTCCAGCGAAAGGTTGAGGCCCGCGCGGCCCTCCCACAGCGCATCGATGCGTTTGAAGAGCGCGGCATTGGTGCCGATCTTCGAATAGTGCCGCGACATTTTTGGCGCGATGTCGCGTTCCAGCGCCTGGATCGTGTCGTTGGTGTTGGCGCCGGCGCGGCTCCAGAACAGGGCCGAGACGCGCGACAACGCATCGCCCGCAATCTCCAGCGCCACGACCGTATTCTCGAAGGTCGGCACGTCGGGATTGCCGGCAATGGCGTCGATCTCCGCCTCATGGGCCGCAAGCGCCGCATCGAAGCTTGCCGCAAAGGCCTCGTCCTTCACGAGATCGAACCGCGGCAGGCCATTGAGGCCGGTCCATTCGACAAGGGCGGGATCGATCGGCGTTTCGGTCATGGGAGATCCTTTCTGGCAAATCACTGTGCGGCGAATATAGGAACGGAGACGGGGTCTGGTACAGAGGAGCGACACAAAAACCGGGAACGGAAACCCTATTGCCGCGTTAGACCGGCTGCGGCACCCTGCCTCTTGACGCGGACGGCAACTTCGGTGAAAACAGTCCGGTTCGCGGCCTTTTGACATCCTTGCCGCGACGAACCCTGGTGCCGGGCCCCTCTGGCGAGAGTTTTTACGGCGCTCTCGTGATGTCGGTACCGCCAGCAATTAGCCGGCGGATTCAAACGCACATGAACATCCTGACCATGCCTTACCCGCATGCCCGTTGTGGTATGCGCAACTTCACCTCCCGTATTTCCACCTCCATGGAGGTGCTGTCATGATCGGCAACGGCGAAGGCAAGACCACCCTCTCCTATCTGAAATGGGCACTCATCTCGACCGTCATCGGCCTCGCGCTCGGCGCGTGGCTGGGCTGGCAGACGGAAGGCACGCTCGCCGGCATGGCGACCGTCTTTTTCATCTGCGCGGTTCTGGCGGTGCTGGAAATCTCGCTGTCCTTCGACAACGCCATCGTGAACGCCAACAAGCTCAAGGACATGACGCCGGTCTGGCAACGCCGGTTCCTGACCTGGGGCATCCTGATCGCCGTCTTCGGCATGCGCATCGTCTTCCCGCTCCTGATCGTTGTCATCGCCGCCGGTATCGGCCCGATCGACGCGCTCATCCTCGCGGCCCGCGAGCCGGCGGAATACGCCCGCATCATGCATGACGCGCACCTGCCCATCGCCGCCTTCGGCGGCACCTTCCTGATGATGGTCGGCCTCACCTACTTCTTCAATCATGAGAAGGACGTGCACTGGATCGGCTTCATCGAGAAGCACATGGCGCGCTCGGCGACCGTCAAGGGCATCGAGATCGCCTTCGTGCTGGCCCTCATCATCGGATTCTCCAAGCTCCTGGAGCCGGCGGAAGCCAATACCTTCGTGCATGCGGCGGTCTACGGCCTCCTGACCTTCCTTGCGGTCGAAGTCATCGGCGGCCTGCTCGATGCCTCGCAGAAGGCGATGTCTGAAGCGGCCAAGGGCGGCCTCGGCGCCTTCATCTATCTCGAAGTGCTCGATGCCAGCTTCTCCTTCGACGGCGTCATCGGCGCCTTCGCGCTGACGCAGAACCTCTTCGTCATCGCCATCGGCCTCGGCATCGGCGCCATGTATGTGCGCTCGATGACGATCATGCTGGTGGAGAAGGGCACGCTTGCCGAATACCGCTACCTGGAGCACGGCGCGTTCTACGCGATCCTGATCCTGTCGGTCGTCATGTACTGCCAGACGCTGGTGCATATCCCCGAGGTCATCACCGGCCTTGGCGGCGCGACGCTCATCGGCATCTCGCTGTGGTCCTCCATCCGCTACAACAGGCGGGAAAAGGAACTGGGGCATCACGCGGCCCCGCATGCCGGCGACCGCGTCGCGGCACAGCTTGGCGAGACCAAGGCTTAAAACAACAGGGCCGGCCGTTTCGACGGCCGGCCTTTTTCCATGCGACAGTTGCAGCCGCAAGCTCAATTGAAGCAACGCCAAATACAGAAGGCCCGCTGGTCTTGCGACCAGCGGGCCTTTTTATCGGGAAAATTCTCGTGTCGCGTTAGGAGCGCGGGAAGTTGGCGGGGTCGATGCCAAGCGTCTTGAGGTCGCGTTCCCTCGGGCGACGGTGCCCTTCAACGGCCGCGGCGGCTGCATTGGCAGCGCTCAGTACGGCGAAGGCCCGGCCGAAGAAGCCCTGGGCGAAGGCTGCACGCGGATCCTGATCGACGACT
>CBFGOD010000057.1:0-14316 GCA_965650295.1 uncultured Shinella sp.
GATGGCGCCACGGTTGCCGAGGGCGAGCTGGTCGCCGTCATGGAAGCGATGAAGATGGAGACGCAGGTGCTCGCTCCCAAGGCCGGCCGTCTGCGCCTCAGCGTCAAGGAAGGCGATTATCTTCAGGCTGGCGATACCTTGATGGTCTTCGAGGGCTGACCGTCCATCCCAAATGGCAGGGCACGCGCTTCCAGCGCGAAACCCTCGCCGCGGGCGATCGGGCGGCACTGTTGCGGCCGCTGATGACGGTGCTGCTGCCCTATGCCGGGCTCTCGATGCTGGCGCTCGCCATCGCCGCGCGTTTCCTGCTGCCACCGTTCATCGCGCGCGGCTATCCGCCGCCTTTCGGCCTGGCGTTTCGAGACGCCGCTTGTGCCCGCGGTCAGTTCGCCGCGTCCATGACGAGCGGCGGGCAATGCAGGTAGCGGGCGACCTTGCGCTTTGCGGCGATATCGGTCCAGACCAGATCGACCTGGCTTGAGCTGAGGCCTGTTGCCGTGGCAATCGTCTCGGCCGGCAAGCCGTGGTTCAGCCCGTAGAGGCAGATATCCATCTTGTCGTAGGGCAGGGCGAAGTAGAACTCCTCCTGTGTCTGCGGCAGGGAGTAGGTGTCGGTCGTCGGCGGGCGCGAGAGGATTTCCGAGGGCACGCCGAGATGGGCCGCGAGCTGATAGACCTGCGACTTGTAGAGATGGGCGATCGGCTTGATATCGGCCGCGCCGTCGCCGTTCTTCACGAAGAAGCCCTGATCGTATTCCAGCCGGTTCGGCGTGCCGAGCACGGCGAAATTCAGCCGGTCGGCATGGTAATATTCGAGCTGCTTGCGGCTGCGCTGCTTCATGTTCGTCGCCGCGACGATGCCGAGATAGGCATTGGCCGGCAGACGCACCTTGCGCATCTCGCCCTCGGGCGCGCGCACGACGAGCGAGGAAATGTTGTAGCCGCCCGTCGTCATCGTGCTGTCGAAGACGATCTTCGAGGCCCAGCCGTCGCCGTAATCCGGCACGGCCTCGCGGATGGCGGCGTCGCGGCGCGCGTAGCAGCCCATGGCGGCGAGTGCGGGGCCGATATCCTCAAGCGTGCTGTCGATGCCGAACGTTTCGGCGACCGCGCGCCCAAGCCGCAGGCTTTCCGGATCGGAATCGTTTTCCGGCATGTAGAGGGCAAAGACGTTCTTTGCGCCGAGCGCCTTGGCGGCGAGTGCGGCGCACAGGCTGGAATCGATGCCGCCGGAGAGACCGAGCACCAGTCCGCGCTTGCGCAGATCGGTCCGCAGCTTTTCGCGCAGCCATTGCGCGATACGCTCCACCTCGGCGGCGGGATCGAGAACGAGCGGGGCGAAGGCGGGCGTATGGGACATCATTTCGATCCTGTCGGGTTGGCGGGCAGGGCTGCGAGGCGGCGGCTGGCCTTGCCGCTATCGGTTTTGGGTAGGGCGTCGCGGAATTCGACCGACTTCGGCACCATGTGGTCTTCGAGATGGCGGGCGCAGAACCGCAGCACGTCGCGCTCGGTGAGGGACGTCTCGGAGGCGACGACGACAGCCTTGACGGCCTCGCCGAGCACATCATGCGGCACGCCGACGACGAGCGCCTCGGCAATGCCGGGCATGCGGCACAGCACCTCCTCCACCGCCTGCGGCGCGACCTTCTCGCCGCGCGACTTGATGATGTCGTCCATGCGGGACACGAAGGTGAGGTAGCCGTCGGCATCGGCAGTGAAGAGATCGCCGGTGTGCAGGCGAAGTGTTCCGGTGCCGGGTGCTGGACGCAATGCGCGACCTGTGGCCGCCGCATTGCGCCAGTAGCCGCGCATGACATGCGCCCCTTCGATCACGAGTTCGCCGATCGTGCCGGGCGCAATCGCCTCGCCGGTCTCGTCCACCACCACGGCCTTCGTGCCGGGTATCGCGATGCCGACAGAGCCGCGCTTCGCGGCGATTTTATCAGGCGGAAGCCAGGTGGCTCGGGTGCATTCGGTCTGGCCGTACATGCAGAAGAGTTTGGTATGCGGCAGGAAGGCGCGCAGCCAGTCGAGATGGGCGAGCGGCAGGGGGGCGGCGGCGCTGGTGACGTAGCGCAGGCTTGTAAAGAGCGAGGGGTCGAGGTCGCGTGCCTGCATCATCATCGCCGCCATGGCCGGCACGAGCGGGAAACCGGTGACGCGCTCGTTGCGGATCGTCTCGAAAATGGCCTGCGGGAAGGCGAAGGATTTTTCGATGACCAGCGTTGCGCCCGACAGCATCGCAGTCACCAACTGGTTGAGCCCGTAGCCGAAGGACATCGGCAAGACGACGAGGATGATGTCGGCGGCGCTGTTTTCGAGATAGCGGGTGATCGCGCGAGCGGCGGCGTCGAGCGTGTCGTGGCCATGCATCACGCCCTTCGGCTCGCCGGTCGAGCCCGAGGTGTAGATCAGTGCGGCGAGATCGGTGTCGTGGAACGGTTCGACCGGGATAAAGGGAGCGGCCTCCAGCGCGGCATCGAAGCTCATGCTCTCGCCGGCGACGAGGCGCGGCAGGGCGGCAAGCGCCGGGCTCTCCTCGACAAGCCGTTCCAGGCGGCTTTCGACGATGACGAGCGCGGGCTCGCAATTGCTGGCGATGGCGGCGAGCCGTTCGGCCTTGGTCGCGGGGTTGACGGGGCAGATTGCCGCCCCCGCCATCCAGGTCGCAAAAACGGCGACGGCGGTACGCCAGCCGTTGTCGAGCAGGATGAGCACGCGGTCCCCGCGCCCGACGCCCTGGGCGTGGAGCTTCGTCGCGAGGCGTCGGGAGAGATCGAGCAGGCGATCATAGCTGAGGCGCACCTCGCCGGAGACGATCGCCGTTTTGGCGCCGTCCTGCGCAGCACTGGCCTCAAGGGTGCGCTCGATCCGCATCGCGTGTCAGGCGGCTTGCTTGCGGGCGATGAAGCCGGCGATGCGGTCGATCGTGTCGAGATTGGCGGGCACGATATCGGCATCCGCAACCGAGATGGCGAAGCGTTCTTCGAGGAAGCCGACCAGTTCGAGGATGCCGGTGGAATCGATCAGGTCGTTGTCGATCAGCGAAAGATCCGGCGCCAATGGCTGGCTGTCGTCGCCGAACAGGAAGTTTTCCACGATGAAGGCGCGGATGGCGGTTCTGGTTGCGTCGGACATATCAGGGGTCCCCTCCCTAGGCTTGGTGTGTCGATGGCGCGGTCGCGCCGAGAAGTTGCGTCGAAAGAATGCCGATGAAGGCGGCGCTGTCGCGGAAGCCGCTCGCCTGCCCCTTGAGGACCTTGTCCTTCAACTTGCCGACCGCCGGGCCATTGAAGAGGCCCCCTTCGGCAAGCCGCGCCGGCGAAAGCACGTCGTCGAGATAGGCCGGCGTGCCGGGCGCGGCGAAACTCTCGCTATCCGGCGCGCGATAGGGCTGCTTCGGACGGTCGATGATCGCTTCGGGCACGAGGCCGCGGGCGGCTTCCTTGAGGATGTGTTTTTCGTGCAGGCCGCGCAGCTTGGCTTCCGGCGGCAGGCTTGCGGCGAAGGCGACGATCCGGTGGTCGAGGAAAGGGAAACGCCCCTCCACGGCATTGGCCATCATCACCCGGTCGCCCTGGCTGGACAGGATATAGCCCGGCAGCAGAAACGCGGTTTCGAGATATTGCGCCTGATGCAGCGCATGCCAGCGGCCGAAATCCGCCGGCAGCCGGTCGGCAAGCTCCGCGGCGGCATCGTAGTCGCCAAGCGTGTTCTTGAGGTCGGGCGAGAAGAACAGCTTGGCGGCCGCCGTCGAGCGGAAACGCGGGCGGTGGGAGTAGAGCGGGTCGTCCTGCGCTTCCGCGCCGAAGGCGAAGAAGCGGGCGAGATAGTCCGGCGACTGTTGCTGCAGGCCCGGCAGGTAGGGATAGAGCTGCTGGAAGAGGCGCGGACGGCGGGCCGAGCCCGGCTGGCGGCCGCAAAAGCGGCGCACGCGCGCCTCGCGGAAAAGATCGTAGCCGGCAAAAATCTCGTCCGCGCCTTCGCCCGTGAGCACGACCTTCATGCCGCGCTCGCGCACGCGGGCGGCGAGGCGGTGGAGCGGCACGGGCGCGGTGCGCAGGATCGGGCATTCGATATGGCGCATCGCGGCGGGCAGGCTGGCGGCGATAGCCGCCGTCGTGCATTCCACGCTGTCGGCATCGGCGTCGAGCGTCGCGGCCATCCGGCGTTGCCAGCCGCTTTCGTCATGCTCCTCACTGCGGAAGGTGAGCGAGAAGGTGCGCAGGCCGTGGGTGACAGTGCGGGCGGTAAGCGCCGAGATCAGCGAGGAATCGAGGCCGCCGGAGAGATAGGCACCGACGGGCACGTCGGCGCGCAGCCGGATGCGGGTGGCATCGGACAGCAGCGCGCGCAGTTCCTCCACCTGCTCGCCCATGGGGCGGGCAGTTGGCATGTCAGCGCGGTCCGCATAGCTGAGTTGCCACCAGGGGCGGATGGTGCGCGCGCCGTCCTTCACCAGCATCAGATGGCCGGGCGGGAGTTCGTGGATGCCGCGATAGGCGGTGCGCGGCGGAAGGGGGCACCAGAGCGTGAAAATCTGGTCGAGTGCGAAGGGGTCGATCTCCGCCGTCATGCCGGGAAGCGCAAGCAGCGCCCCGATCTCCGAGGCGAAGAACAGTGCGCCTGCATGCTCGGTGTAGAAGAGCGGCCGGACGCCCATGCGGTCGCGCGCCAGAAGCAGCGTGCGGCTGCGCGCATCGTGCAGCGCGAAGGCGAAATCGCCGTTGAAATCGTCAAGGCAGTCGGCGCCCTTCGCTTCATAGGCCTTGAGCAGCACTTCCGTGTCGGAGGTCGTTTGGAAGCGGTAGCCGCGCGCCTTGAGGTCTTCGCGCAGCTCGACATAGTTGAAGATCTCGCCGTTGAAGGAGATGGCGATGTCCGTATCATCAGACACCATCGGCTGGGCGCCGTCCGCAAGGCCGACGATGGAGAGGCGGGTATGGGCAAGGCCTGTATCGCCGCGGACAAGCACGCCTTCACCGTCCGGCCCGCGGTGGCGAAGGGCCGCGACCATGCGGGAAAGATAGTCCGAGCCCTGTTCGGCCGAAAAGTGTCCTCCGTGATATCCTGCTATCCCGCACATGCCGCGCTACTCGAAACCGTCGCCGATGAGGCGCGTCCAGCCCTCGCCGGCCAGGCCGTTGAGAAAGGGCTGGCCCTGCGTCAGGGCGGCGAGGATGGCCGGATCGCGGGCGTGCACGACGGTCGAGGAGGCGTGCAGGAAGGCGCATTTCTTGCCGATCATTGCCTGCAGCAATTGCGGCTGCGTGCGGCCGCGGATCGCGACGAGGCCGCGCTCATAGGCATTGCGAATGAGGCAATCGATGACGATGGCTTCCTGACCCGGCGTCGCCATCATCTGCACGGTGCGCCCGATGCCGCCGGGATTGCCATAGTAGAGATAGAGGCCCACCGGCTTGCCGGCTCGCGTGCGCACAACATGCTGGATGCGTTCGCCATGCAGGGCCTTGCGCTCGGCGTGCCCCAGCATGCCCTCCAGCGTGGCCTGATCCCAGACCGGGCGCAACGGAAACTGCGTGATGAGATCGCGGCAGAGTGCTGCGAATTCGGCATTGTCGGCCGGTGTCACATCGAAAGCGTCGGCCTTACCGGCGAGTGGTGTGTAATGCGACCACGCCTGCCTGTCGCCGTGCCGGCAGAGGATGGCATCGCCGAGTTTTGCGAGAGGCGAGAGCAGGCGTGCCGCCGAAATTTTCGCCGCCGCCGCTTGCAGCGCAAAAGCAGCAGGCTTGAGGATGCGCAGCCATTCCAGGCTGTAGGGGGCCAGCACACCGGCCCGCATCGACCGCCACATATCGGTGGACACGTCGTTGGAGGTCTCGCTGAAGGAGAGATCCTGCGGGCCGGACAGCGCGTCGCGCAGCAGGCGCGCGCCGGCGAAGGGATCGCTGTCGCGATCATCGCTGGCGAAAGTGCCGCAATTGGCGGCGAGCAGGCGGCGTCCCTCGAACTTCATTTCGACGGGCAGTACGCCGAGGAACCCCGAGACGGTGCCGTCGGCACGTACATGCACGCGCGAGACAAGACCGGTGTCGCGGCTGGCTTCACCGAGAAAGAGGGCTCGCAGATAGGTCTTCAGGTCGTTACCTGCCGGCGCGTCGGTCTTGCGCAGCAGCCGCTGAAAGAGGCTCGCCACCGCATCGACATCTCCCGTCTCAAATGAACGCACGCTCGACATCGCGACCCACTCAGAACCTGTGCCATTCCGGCTCGCGGCAAAGACTTGCCGTCAGCTTTCCTTACGTGAGGAGCATGAAGAAAGGGTCAAGACGGGGCAAACGGCGCCGCTGCAAGGCAGCGCCGGTCCGTTTTACATGGCGTGGCCGCCGATATAGCCAAGCGAGACAGCCGCCATCCAGATCGCCATGGCGATCATCATCAGGTTTTCCGTCAGCGAGATGAAGCCGAGCGGGACGTTGCTTGCACCACCCACGCAGGCGCATTTCAATTCGCGCCTGTCGATATAGACGGCCTTGAACACCGAAGCCGCACCGATCGTGCCGATGAAGAGGGCGATCGGGACCGACAGCCAGTTGAGCGCACCCGCGACCATCAGCACGCCGGCAAGGCCCTCCGCATAGGGATAGATGTAGCTGTAGGGCACCCAGCGCTTGGCGAGCAGGTCGTAGTTGAGGAACATGGTGGCGAAGCTTTCCACGTTCTGCAGCTTGAGCAGCGCCAGCACCACCATCGAGAAGGCGATGAACCACTCGGCGGCGCGCAGCGTGAAGGGCGAGCCACTGACGGCATAACTCGCCGCCATCGCAGTCAGCGCCGTCAGGGCGAAGAGCACGACGACCGGGCGGTAGGTGGTGGCCTTGGGATCGGCGACGGGCTTGCCGAGATAGCGGCGCAGATCGTCATAACCGCCGACCCTGACGCCGCCGATGAAGACCTGCGGCGTGGTGGCGACGCCCTGTTCGGCCTTGAAGGCATCGGTTGCCTCGCGGGTCGTCAGGTGGTGGTCCTCCACCGCGTAGCCCGAGCGTTTGAGAAGATCCTTCGCCTTGAGCCCATAGGGGCAGGTGTGGCTCTCCATCACCATGCGGTAGAGAACGGCTGTCTTGGTGTCCTGGGTTTTGTCCAACATCTCACGTCTCCTGTCTTGTGAAATCGTTGGCAGGACTATAGGTTCCGTACCATGGTACGGAGTCAAGCCCCTCAGGAACTGACGATCGGGAAACTTGCGGCGGCGGCCGATGTCGGCGTCGAGACGGTGCGTTTCTATCAGCGTCGCGGCCTGCTCGCGACGCCGAAGCGCATCGAGGGGTTCCGCCATTATGACGACGCCGACCTCGGTCGCCTGCGTTTCATCCGACAGGCGCAGACGGCAGGCTTCACGCTGGAGGAAATCCGCCAGCTGCTGGCGCTCGATTCCGGTGAGGATCGTGCCACCGCGCGTGCCATGGCGGCAAAGCGGCTGGCCGAGCTCGATGCGCGCATGGAGGCGCTGCAGCACGCGCGCTCCTCACTGCAAAAGCTTGTTTCAGAATGCGCAGAGGGCAGAACGGGGCCTTGCCCGATCCTGAAATCCTTCGAGGCCTGACCTGCCGGCGTTCAAGGCATGCGGTCCTTAATCGAGGATCGCCATCTGCAATTCCGCCTGACGGCCGAGCTTGGTCATCCATTCCGTATATTGCGGCTGGACGCGGATTTGCCGGCCATAGTGGCGAGCGAGCGCGGCTGTCAATTCGCCCTTGCGGCCGAGTTGCTCGTCGGCAAAACCGATCATCTGCGAGTTTGGCCAGGCTTGCGGGCGAATGGCGACGAGGCGGGTGAAGAGACTTTCTGCTTCCTCGTCCGGATTGCCCTGCGCCATCAAGGTCAGCATGGCGGCCGTCGAGCGGGAGATGCCCATATGGCAATGTACCAGCAGATGGCTCGGGGCTTCCCGCTCCTGCCGGTTCAGAAAATCCTGCCCGAAGGCGAGGATCGCCTCGACGTGATCAGGCCGCGGCCGAACGCGTTCGGGCAAATCGGCAATGATGTCGTGGAAGCGCAGCGTCGTACGGTGGTGCCTGCCGTAGCTCTGGAAAGCTTCGAGTTCCGGCAGTTCCGGATCGAGCAGCGAGAGCACATGGGTGACGTTGCGCGTGCTCTGGCCGGGCAGTTCCTCGATGCCGCAAATGGTGAGCTCCGGGGAGAAAACGACGTCCATGTCCAAAATCCTTCAAATCATCTGATTTGCAGCACGATACAGTCCGGCTGTGGGGAAACGAAGGCGTTTTTGGCCGATCGATGCAATCGGCACTGCTATGCGCCGGGCGCCGGTGAATTGCAAAACGCAAACATTACAAAAATATAACGAGGCTGCGGGCTTTCCCTCCGCTATGGCTGGCTCCACATGAGATGGAAAGGGACGGATGAGGCACGGCCTCGCCATGGGATTGCCGATGACTGGGAACAGACGATCGCAGAAGGATGAGAAGCCGGCAGGCGCTGCCGGGCACGCGAATGTGACCTTCATGCCCGGCGCCGTGCCGCCGCCCCGCCGCAAGCGTCGCTCGCGGGTGTGGATCTGGCTGCCCGTCATCGCCGTGCTTGCGGGAGCCGGCTATTATGGCTGGCATGCCTATGCGCCGGCCGAGACCACGACGGCGATCATCACGCAGGCGGTGGTGCGCGGCGATATCGAAAACGCCGTGACGGCGGTGGGCACGCTGGAGGCGGTCAAGTCCGTCGATGCCGGCGCGCAGGTTTCCGGCCAGCTGAAGACGTTGCATGTGGCGATCGGCGATACCGTGAAGAAGGACCAGCTGCTCGCCGAGATGGATCCGGCGACCATCGAGAACCGCATCGAGATCAACCGTGCGGAACTGGCGAACCTTCAGGCGCAGCTCGAATCCAAGAAGGCGCAACTGGCACTGAAACAGGCCAATATCGCCCGCCAGCGCAATCTCGTGGCCGGCAATGCCGCCGCACAACAGGCCCTCGATCAGGCCGTCGCCGACCTCGCGGCCGCCGAGGCCGATGTCAATGCCACCGATGCGCAGATCCGCAAGCAGCAGGCGACGCTGGCCGGTGACGAGGTGGACCTCGGCTATACCAAGATCTATGCGCCGATGGCGGGCACGGTTGTCTCCAACCCGGTCAAGGAAGGCCAGACGCTGAACGCCGTGCAGAGCGCGCCCACCATCGTCACCATCGCCGATCTGTCGACCATGACGGTGCGGGCCGAAGTCTCCGAGGCCGATGTCAGCCGGCTCAAGGTGGGCATGGAGGCCTATTTCACCCTGCTCGGCCAGCCGGGCAAGCGCTTCACCGGAAAACTCCGCCAGATCGAGCCGACCCCGACAGTCGAGAACAATGTCGTGCTCTACAACGCGCTGTTCGACGTGCCGAACCCGGACGGTGAGCTGATGATGTCGATGAGCGCGCAGGTCTTCTTCGTGCAGGCGGCGGCGCGCGACGTGCTGCTCGTGCCGGCCGGTGCCGTCAGTGCCACGAAGGACGGGGCTGAGGTGACGGTCGTTACCGCTTCGGGCGCGAAAGAGGTGCGCAAGGTCGAGACCGGCATCCGCAATCGCGTCAGCATCGAGGTGAAGAGCGGGCTTGCGGAAGGCGACAAGGTCGTCGTCACCGCCGGTTCGACGGGCGATACGGCAGGGCGCAATTCGCGGCGCAACAACCGCATGCCACCAATGTTCTGAGGCTGCCATGACCGCGCTCATCTCGCTCAGGGACGTCACCAAGACCTTTTTCAACGATGGCTTCGCCGTCGAGGTCCTGCATGGCGTGTCGCTCGATATCGAAGCGGGCGAGTTCGTTGCGATCATCGGCCAGTCCGGTTCCGGCAAGTCGACGCTGATGAACATTCTCGGCTGCCTCGACCAGCCGACCTCGGGCGAATACCGCATCGACGGCGAACCGGTCTCGGATTTCGAGACGGACGAGTTGGCGGCGCTGCGCCGCCGCACCTTCGGTTTCGTCTTCCAGAGCTACAATCTCATCCCGACGGCCAGCGCCCGCGAAAACGTCGAGGTTCCGGCCATCTATGCCGGCCTTCCAGCCCGCGAGCGGCAGGAGCGGGCGGATATGCTGCTGTCCTCGCTGAAGCTCGGCGACCGGCTCGATCATCGCCCGAACCAGCTTTCCGGCGGCCAGCAGCAGCGCGTTTCCATCGCCCGCGCGCTGATGAACGGCGGCCGCGTCATTCTCGCCGACGAGCCGACCGGCGCGCTCGATAGCCAGAGCGGCGAAGAGGTGATGGCGCTCCTGCGGCGGATGCATGAGGATGGCCACACGATCATTCTCATCACCCATTCGCGCGAGGTGGCGGAGGCGGCCGACCGGCTGATCGAGATTCGCGACGGCCGGATCATCTCCGACCGCGCCAAGAAGGTGCGTGCTTCATCCGAGGCAGCAGCCGGCCTGCAGAAGGCGGTGAAGGAGGGATCGGCGGCCATCGCCGACGTCTCCGAGGCCGTGAAGATGGCGATCCGCGCACTGCATGCCAATCTCTTCCGCACGGTGCTGACGTTGCTCGGCATCGTCATCGGCGTCGGTTCCGTGGTGGCCATGCTGGCGATCGGCACGGGTGCGCAGAATTCCGTGCTCGACCGCATTTCCGCCATGGGCTCGAACGTTCTGCTGGTGCGTCCAAGCATGGCGAATTTCCGCGGCGGGGGCAGCGCGCCGGTGACGCTCATCCCGTCCGATGCCGATGCGATCCTCGAAGTGCCGAACGTCTCCTTTGCCGTGCCGGAAATGACCAGCTCCGTAACGCTTCGCTACGGCAATATCGACTATCAGACGACGGCGAACGGCACGGTGCCGGCCTTCACGCAGGCGAAGAACTGGAAGGTCGCCGAAGGTGAATTCCTCAATGCCGATGACATGAACACCTATGCGCCCGTCGCCGTGCTCGGTGAGACCGTGGCGAAAACCCTGTTTCCCGATGGCGCCAGTCCGCTCGGTCAATATGTGCTGGTCAACAAGATCCCCTTCCAGGTCATCGGCGTGATGGCGGAGATGGGGGCGAGTGCGGGCGGCAACGACCAGGACGACACGATCCTCGTGCCGCTCTCGACCGGCAGCATGCGGCTCTTCGGCCAGCGCAACGTGCGCACGATCACCGTACAGGTCGAGGATTCCGCGGCGATCGACCTGACGCAGGATGCCATCCAGACCCTGCTCGACACCCGTCACAAGGCCGAGGACACGCAGATCACCAATATGTCCTCGGTGCGCGAGGCCTTCACCGAAACGTCGAACACGATGAAGCTGTTCCTCGGCTCCGTCGCGGCGATCTCGCTGCTCGTCGGCGGCATCGGGGTGATGAACATCATGCTGGTTTCCGTGCGCGAGCGCACCCGCGAGATCGGCGTGCGTATGGCGACGGGTGCGCGGCGGCGCGATATCCTGCTGCAATTCCTCATCGAGGCGCTGGTCGTCTCGGCGATCGGCGGCGCCATCGGCGTGGGGCTCGGCCTCTCCATCGGCGCGCTCGCCAAGGTTTTCGGCATGCCGGTCAGCTTCACCCTCGGCCCGTTCGCGCTCGCCTTCGCCTGCTCATTCCTGACCGGCCTCGTCTTCGGCTACCTGCCGGCCCGAAACGCCTCGCATCTCCAGCCGGCCGTGGCGCTTGGCGCGGATTGAGGCCTGGTCAGGCGCTGCGCCGCGTCATCAGCTTGGCCTGCAGCACGACGACGACGAGCAGGAAGGCACCGCGGATGACGGATTGCCAATAGGCGGACAGCGAGATCCAGCCGAGGCCGTTTTCGAAGTTCAGGATGTTGAAGACCATGGCAAGTAGAAGCGCGCCGGCCAGCGTCGCGCCGACCGAGCCCGCTCCGCCGGTCAGAAGCGTGCCGCCGACCACGACGGAGGCGATGGCGAAAAGCTCCCAGCCCACGCCCTCGGTCGGCTGGCCCGCGCCGAACTGCGAGGCGAGGATGACGCCGGCAAGGCCGGCAAGCGTGCCGGAGACTAGATAGACGGCGGCGAGCGTGCGCTCGACCTTGAGGCCCATCAGGCCCGCCGTCGCCTCGCCGTCGCCGATGGCGAGGATATGGCGTCCGACCGGCAGCTTTTCGAGAACCAGCCAGCCGAGCACATAGGCGATCAGACCGATCCAGGCGGGGATGGGGAAGCCGAGGAAATCATCCTGGCCGATCACGGTGAAGCCGGTATCGTAGGACACGGAGACCGACTGGTTGTTGGCGAGCAGCAGTCCCGTGCCGTAGGCCGCGAGCATGGTCGCGAGGGTCGCGATGAAGGGCTGGATGCGCATCTTCGTGATGATGAAGCCGTTGAGCGCGCCGACGGCAAGGCCCGCAGCCATGCCGCCGAGAAGCCCGGCTGCCCAATGATAAGGCGAGAGCAAGGCTGCCACCACGCTCGCCATCGCCGCCGTGCCGCCGACCGAGAGGTCGATGCCGCCGGTGATGATGACGAAGGCCATGCCGAGCGCGATCAGCGCGAACATCGAGTTGTAGCGCAGGAAGCTCAGGATGTTGAAGGGCGACAGGAAGTTGTCGTAGCGCAGAGCGCCGAACAGGATGAGGCCGGCGAGCGCGAGAATGACGCCGATGCGGGCGAGATCGCCTGACGACTTGATGGCGAAGGGGCGGAGGAGCGTGTGCATGGAGGGTCTCCTCAGTGCCTGTCGGCGCGCTGCTGGATGAAGACGGCGAGCACGATCAGCCCCGCCTTGACGATGAGAGCTGCGGCATCCGGCACGCCATTGGCGAGAAGCGTGTAGCGCACGAGCTGGATGACGAAGGCGCCGAGCAGGGTGCCGACGATATTGGCCCGCCCACCGGTCAGAAGCGTGCCGCCGACGGCGACCGCGGCGATGGCATCGAGCTCCATACCGAGGCCGACGAGATTGGCGTCGCTGGCGGAGTTGCGTGCGACGACGACGAGACCGGCAAGGCCGGCGAGCGCGCCGCTGATCATGTAGACAAGTAGCTTCACGCGCTTGACTGGAATGCCGGTCAGCCATGCCGCCTTTTCATTCCCGCCGACCGCGATGATCTGGCGGCCGATGACGGTGTAGCGGATCATCGCTGAGGCCAGGATGACGATGACGATCATCAGCACGACCTGCGCCGGAATGCCGGCAATGCGGCCCATGGCGATGAACTGGAAGCCCTCGTTCTTGAAGACCTGCAGGTTGCCGTTGGTCATGACCTGCGCGATGCCGCGGCCGGCAATGAACAGCACCAGCGTCGCGATGATCGGCTGGATGGAGAAGCGGGTGACGAGCAGCCCGTTGAACAGGCCGAACAGGCTGGCGACCACCACGGGGATCAGAAAAGCGAGCGCCACCGCAAAGGCCATGTTCTCGACTTGCCAGAACTGCCCCATGAAGATCATCGGCGCGAGTGCCCCCGAGATCGCCATCAGCGAACCGACCGATAGGTCAATGCCGCCAGTGGCGATGACCAGCGTCATGCCGGTCGCGACGATGACGATGGTGGCGACCTGCGTGAGGTTTACGTTCAGCGTCTGCCAGGACAGGAAGTTCGGCGTCACCGCGATGTTGAAGACGATGAGCGCCAGAAAGGCGACCAAGGTGCCGTAGCGGCCTGCCAGCGAAAACAGCCGGCTGCCGGAGGAGAGCGTGCCTGACGGCTGCGGGACAGGGGTCTCTATCGTCGTCATCTCATTCCACCTGATGGGCCATGGCGGAAAGCAGCGCCGCCTCGCTGAGATCCTTGCGCGGCAGGGTCGCGACCGATGTGCCGTCGCTGAGCACGGTGACGCGGTCGGCGGCGGCGAGAAGCTCTTCCAGTTCGGAAGAGATCATCAGTACGCTCAACCCCTCGTCGGCGAGGCTGCGCAGCAGCTTGAGGATTTCCGATTTCGCGCCGATATCGATGCCGCGGGTCGGCTCGTCGATGATGAGGACGCGCGGATCGGTGGCGAGCCAGCGAGCAAGCAGCACCTTCTGCTGGTTGCCGCCCGACAGTTCCTTGATCGGCTGGTCGGGCGAGGCGCATTTGACGCCGAGCGTGCGAATGTACTTCGCAACGATCTCGTCCTGCCTGGCACGGTCGACGATGCCGGCTTTTTTCAGCTTCGGCAGCAGGGCCAATGTCATGTTCTCGCGAATGCTCATATCGGGCACGATGCCGTCGATCTTGCGGTCCTCGGAAACGAGGCCGATGCCGTCAGCAATCGCATTCGCCGGCTCGCGATAGGCGCGCGTGCGGCCGTCCATGCTTATCGTGCCGCGCTGCATCCTATCTGCGCCGAAGATCAGGCGCGCCGTTTCCGTGCGGCCGGAGCCGAGCAGGCCGGCAAGGCCCGAGATCTCGCCTTCGCGCACATCGAGGCTGACAT
>CBFGOD010000058.1:0-14164 GCA_965650295.1 uncultured Shinella sp.
ATGGCAGCGTCCGCCAGTTCCAGATGCCGCGCGCCGCCGAAGACGAGTTCGGCGCGGCCTATCGCGGCCTTGGCCTCGTCGCCGAGACCGGTTAGACCATCCTCGCCGATCCCGATGATGGAAAGCCACGGGGCGGCGGTGACAAGGGTTCGATCAGGCGTGGACAAGCGACGCATCCTCATTCTGGGCGGCACGACCGAAGCGCGCGATCTGGCCGGCCGGCTGGGCGAACGTACCGATCTCGCCGTCACGCTGTCGCTCGCCGGTCGCACGCTCGATCCCGCGCCGCAGCCCGTGCCGGTGCGTACGGGTGGTTTCGGTGGCGCCGAAGGGCTTGCCGACTATGTTGGATCGCATGCGATCGATCTCCTGATCGACGCCACGCATCCCTTCGCCAAACAGATTTCCGCCAATGCCCACGCTGCCAGCGGCGCGACCGGTATTCCGCTGCTGCGGCTGGAGCGGCTCGGCTGGGAAGAGGTGTCCGGCGATCGCTGGACGCGCGTCGCGTCGGTTTCCGATGCGGTGGCGGCGCTGGGTGAAGCGCCGCGCCGTGTCTTCCTGACCATCGGCCGGCAGGAAGCGAAGGTGTTCGACGCGGCCCCGCAGCACCATTATCTCGTGCGCAGCGTCGATCCCGTCGATCCGCCACTCGATGCACCTGATGTCGAATACCTGCTCGCCCGCGGCCCCTTTGCCGTCGAGGACGAGATCGCCTTGCTGCGCGACAAAGGAATCGATGTGATCGTCAGCAAAAATTCCGGTGGCGAGGCCACACAGGGAAAAATCGTCGCCGCACGCGCGCTCGGCCTGCCCGTCCTGCTCATCGAGCGGGCGGCGGTCGCGGATGACCACCGCGCCGAAACGGTCGAGGATGCGGTGCGGCTCGCCGATCATTTGCTCGCGTCCTTCAGGAAGCGCGGCGTATAGACCAGGTCGGCCAAGCCGGGGCGGGCGATGATACGGGTTTCCGGCGAGCCGATGACGACGCAGGTCGCCATGTCGGCGCGCTCAGCTTCGGCCTCGCCCAGCGGCATGACCAGCATGCGCTCATCCGGCCGGCCGGCCGCCCGGCCGAAGATGACGGGCGTCGTCGCCGGCAAGGTCTCGCGCAGGATCTCGAAGGCCCGGCCAAGCTGCCAGGGTCGCGCCTTGCTGATCGGGTTGTAGAGCGCGATCACCATACCCGCCTCGGACACCAGACGCAGGCGCTTTTCGATGATATCCCAGGGTTTCAGATTGTCCGACAGCGAGATGGCGCAGAAATCATGCCCGAGCGGCGCGCCGATGCGGGCGGCGACGGCGAGCATCGCAGTCACACCCGGCACGACGGTCAGATCGACCGATTTCCATTCTTCCGGCCCGGCATCGATCGCCTCGCAGACGGCGGCCGCCATCGCGAAGACGCCGGGATCGCCGCCCGAGACGACACAGACATTCACACCCTCGGCCGCCCGCATCAGCGCGGCCTGCGCCCGGTTCAGCTCCTCACGGTTGTCGGAAGCGACCTTGATCTGGTCCGGCCGAAGATTCAGCCGGTCGATATAGGGAAAGTAGCCGAAGAATTCGGTCGATGCCGCGACGGCAGCAAGCGCTTCCGGCGTCAGCTGGTCCGGATTGCCGGGCCCGGTGCCGATGACGAAGAGTTTTCCCGTCATGCCCGTTCGCTCCAGCCCGGCACGAGCACCAGCGAGAAATAAGGCGCGGTGTCGTCGAGCTTTTCCGAAAGACGCATGGACTTGCTCGTCGCCATGGTGCCGCGCTCGACATAGATGGCCTCGCCGAGGCGGCCGGCATCCGAAAGCGCCCGGCGGATCTTCGGCAGGTTGCGGCCGACCTTCATGATGACGGCGGCCTCGGTATCGCCAAGCCGGCGCGACAGCTCTTCCTCACGCATCGTGCCCGGCAGCACGGAGAGCACGTCGTCGCCCTGCACGATGGGCAGGCCCGACAGCGACCAGCAGCCGGACATCGCCGTGATGCCGGGAATGACCTCCGTCGGGAAACGATCGGCAAGCCGCACATGCAGATGCATGTAGGAGCCATAGAACATCGGATCGCCCTCGGAGAGGATCGCGACCGTGCGGCCGGCGGCAAGATGCTCCGCAACGGCAGCGGCCGAGGCATCGTAGAAGGCGGTGATCTGGCTCTTGTAGTCGTCGTGATCCTTGTCGATTTCCGTCGTCACGGGATAGTAGAGCGGCAGCTCCACCATGCCGGGCTTCAGCAGGCCTTCGACGATCGCCCGGCCATTGCCCGAGCGGCCGGCCTTGGCGAAATAGGCGAGCACATCGGCCTCGCCGATCGCCCGCACCGCCTTGAGGGTCAGAAGCTCCGGATCGCCCGGCCCCGTGCCCACACCATACAAACGTCCCGTCGTCATCGTCATACTCCCGGCCGTGCGAGCGAATTGAGGGCGGCGGCCGTCATGGCGCTGCCGCCGAGGCGGCCGCGCACGATCGCGAAGGGCACGCCGTAGGAATTGTCCGCCAGCGCATCCTTGGATTCCGCTGCCCCGACGAAGCCGACGGGCATGCCGAGGATCGCCGCCGGTTTCGGCGCGCCATCGCGCAGGAGTTCGAGCAGGTAGAACAGCGCGGTCGGTGCATTGCCGATGGCGACGACGGAGCCGGCCATGCGCTCGAGCCACAGACGGATGGCGGCCGCCGAGCGCGTGTTATCGATCTCCTTGGCGATGTCGGGCGTGCGCGGATCGCGCAGCGTGCAGATGACGTCGTTGTTGGCCGGCAGGCGGGCAGCGGTGACGCCGCGCGACACCATTTCGGCATCGCAAAAGATCGGCGCGCCGGCCTGGAGGGCGCTGCGGGCCGAGGCGACGAAATCCGGCGAGAAGACGAAATGCGGTGCGGCCTCGACGAGACCGGCGGCATGGATCATGCGCACGGCGACATCCGCCTCTTCTTCGGAAAAGCGCGCAAGGTCGGCCTCGGCGCGGATGATCGCGAAGGATTTTTCATAGATGGAAGTACCATCCTTGATGTAGTCGTAATCGGTCATTGTTGGCCTTGATATGCGGAAACGAAAAGGGCGGGCGCGGTGCGGTCGATCAGGCTTTTCGCCGTTTCGTGGCCGTCACGGCGATTGCGCGAGAGGGTGCCGAGACGCTGGATCGCCGGCACGAGGCCGTCGGCGGGAATGGTGTACAGCGCCGGGTCGGACGCCTTGCCGTTGAGGACAAGGCCGACGCCCTCGGCCGTGCCGCACAGCGTGATGGCGGCGCGGGCCGGATGGGCGCAGCCCTTGGGGCAACCGGAAACATGCACATCGGCGGAACCGTCGAGCCATTCGGCTGCATGGGCGACAAGCGCATCCGCGGCGGCATGGGTATCGAAGCTGGCGGAGGCACAACCGGCAGCACCGGCGCAAATCGAAACGGAGCGGCCGGACGCCTTGTCCGTGCACCAGAAACCTTCGCGCTGCGCCGCATCCTGTGCGGCAGAGAGTGCAGCCTCGGAAAGGCCGCGCACCAGCAGCGTACGGTGCGGTGCAAGGCGAAACTCCGTAGCGCCGCAGGCCGAGAGGCTCTTCACCAGTGCGGCAAGGCGGTCTGCATGTACCTGGCCATAGGCCGGGGAGACGCCAAGAACGGGCTGACCATCGATGCGGTGGACGCCAATCGGATGGGGCGGAATGGTGCCCGCAATGGGCAAAGCTGGCGTGTTGAAGCGCGTGGCCAATGCGACAGCATCGAGATCGCGTCCGCGTGTGCCCGCACCGCCCGCAGCCAGCGCCGCCACGACCGTCATCGTGCCCTCAACCACCGTTTCAGGCGACAGCAAAGCGATAGGCTGCACCGTTTCCCGGTCGCCGCCAACCGACAGGCGCCAGATGAAAGCATCGTTCGCCTCGACGGCATCGAGCCTGATATCGGCGACCATATCGGCAAGCGACAGCACGCCGCCGCCATCGACGACGATGGCGAGTTTTGGCGCAAGCGTGAGCGCGGCGGCAGCGATAGCGTTACGCAAGACATCGGCAACCGGCGTGGCGTCTGTGATCTCGGAGGGATCGATGCCTGACAGCGCCGGCGTTTCGATGGCGACACCCGTCTGCGGCACGATGCCGGCGGCCGCGAGCCCCTCGGCGAGACGCGGCACCGTCTCCAGCGTAAGACCGCGCAGCTGGATATTGCCGCGTGCCGTGATTTCGATGAGGCCATTTCCGGTTTCGCGGGCAAGGCTGGCAAGCGCGAGAAGATCACCCGCCGTCAGCGCCGCCGCGACCGGGCGCAAGCGCACCAGAAAGCCGTCGCCGGTGCGCATGGGCGCGGCAAGCGACGGGCAGGCGCCGCGCCGCAACGTGCCGGGATCGCAGGCGAGCGCCGTCGTCATGCCGCGCCCTCCTCGCTTTCGGACGCAGGGCGGCGGATCAGGTAGGTGTCCATGATCCAGCCGTGTTCCGCGCGCGCCATGCGGCGGGTCTCGGCAATGGTTTCGGCCATCTCGGAAAGACGGCCGGAGAGCAGGATTTCGTGCGGCGTGCCGAGATAGGCGCCCCACCAGATCTCCGCGTCCGGATCCTCGACCGTGCGGAACGCCTGCACGCCATCGAGCATGACGAGCGCATCGCGCGCGCTCTCCGGCCAGCCCTCGGATAGCCGGCGGCCGGTGGTGATCTCGACGGGAAGGCCGATGCGGTTGAGCGCGATGCCGTGGCCGGCGCAGAGCGCCTGCACGCTGGTGATGCCGGGAATAACCTCCATCTCGAAAGCGACATGGCCGGCAGCGCGCACATGCTCGACGATGCGCAGGGTGCTGTCATAGAGCATCGGATCGCCCCAGACGAGCAATCCTAGCGTCTGATCGTCGCCTACCTCATGCGCGAGCGTGCGCTCGTAGATCGCGGCGATGGCGTGGTGCCAATCGTGGACGCCGTCCTCATAGGACCCGTCGGCGCGGCGCACCGGCACGGCATAATCGAGGATGCGGCAGGCGTCATTGCTGAGGAAACGGTCGCAGATATCGCGGCGCGCGTCGGCGAGAAAGGCCTTGTCAGTGCCCTTGGTGGGGATCAGCAGCACATCCGCCCGGTTCAGCGCGTTGATCGCCTGAACGGTCATGTGCTCGGGATTGCCCGCGCCGATCCCGATGACCAGTATCTTTCTCAAAATCCGTCTCCCGTGCGGCTCGCGCTCCCGGTTTGCGGCCCGGTCTGGGTCCCGCATCCCTTCCTAATCCCAAATGCGACAGGAAAACAGCCCCCGGATCGCGTCCTTTGCCGGTCTGTTTGAGACGCCTCACGCCGCTTTGCGGCTGGTGAGGTAGGCGCGCGGCGAGGTGCCGAGCATGCGCTTGAACATGGTGGTGAAGGCCGGCACGCTCTCGTAGCCGGCTTCGAGCGCCACGCGCGTCACCGGCTCGCCGGCGGCAAGCCGCGGCAGGCAGGCAAACAGGCAGGCCTGTTGCCGCCAGGTGACGAAGCTCACCCCCATCTCCTCGCGGAAAAACCGCGTGAAGGTGCGCCGGCTCATGTGGAGACGTCGCGCCCAGTCGTCGATCTTGGCCACGGGCGAGGGTGTTTCCACAAAATCGCGGCAAAGGCCGGCAAGCCGCCCGCTTGCGGGAAAGGGCAGACCCAGCCGCCGCTCCGGCAGGCGGCCGATCTCGTCGAGCAGCAGCGCCATCACCAGTTCCCCGCGTCCGCGATCCTCCGCAAGCGCACCCTTGCGCACAGCCTCGGCGAGCAGCTGGCGCGCCAGATCCGTTACCTCGAGCACCGTTGGCTCCTCGGAGGCCGCGCGGCCCTCCGGCGAATAGATATAGACCGAGCGCATGCTGACATCGCTCGCCATCTCGACGGAATGCTCCAGTCCGCGCGGGATGAGCAGCGCATGGCCGGGTGGGATCATCCAGCGCCCGCGGTTCGTCGAAACCAGCACGACGCCGGAGAAGACGCAGAGAAACTGCGTGCGGCGGTGACGGTGCGGCGGCACGGTATAGCCGCCCGGAATATCCGAACTGTGGACCAGAACGTCCTCGTTCGACTGTTCCATGCGGGAGAGATTGCGGATGTGGTCGTCATCGAGCGCTTTCAGGCGCGCCGGCGTCAATTTTTCCATCTTTGGCCCACTCGCGTAAGAAATGGACCTCAGCACAAAAGCAGGCCGCGCGCAATCCTTGTATGGAGATGGCAAATCGCGCCGCCTGCGGCGAACATTTCGAGGCTCCCCATGTCGACATTCGTCCCGGCCGCCCCCTCCCGCGCCGCCGCCACCACCTATTCCATCATCGTCGCGGTCAGCGCCTGCCACATGCTGAACGACATCATGCAGTCTCTGCTGACGTCGCTCTATCCGCTGCTCAAGGAAAACTATGCGCTCGATTTCGTGCAGATCGGCCTGCTCACCATGGCCTTCCAGGTCACGGCCTCGCTGCTGCAGCCGGCCGTCGGCATCGTCACGGACCGCTGGCCGATGCCCTTCTCGCTGCCGATCGGCATGGGCAGCACCTTTGTCGGCCTCATCATGCTGGCTTACGCGCATTCCTTCCCGGTTCTGGTCTTCGGCGCCTGCCTGATCGGTCTGGGTTCGGCGATCTTCCATCCGGAATCCTCGCGCGTCGCGCGCCTTGCCTCGGGCGGCCGCCATGGCCTTGCGCAGTCGATGTTCCAGGTCGGCGGCAATGCCGGTACGGCGCTCGGCCCGCTGCTTGCCGCCTTCATCGTGCTGCCCTTCGGCCAGACGAGCGTCGCCTGGTTCTCGGCCATCGCCCTCGTCGGCATGATCATCCTGACCTGGGTCGGCAACTGGTATGCCGGCGAGCGCCGCTCGTCGGCCGGTCGCCCCGCCGTCAGCCGCGAGCTGCCGCTGCCGCGCGGCAAAGTCGCCTGGGCGCTGGCCGTGCTTGTGCTTCTGACCACGACCAAGAACGCCTATCTCGCCAGCATTTCGAGCTACTTTACCTTCTACACGATCGGCCGCTTCGGTCTCGACGTGCAGCAGGCGCAGTTGATGCTGTTCCTCTTCCTGGGCTCTTCGGCACTCGGCGTCTTCCTGGGTGGGCCGATCGGCGACCGCTTCGGCACGCGCTTCGTGATCTGGTTCTCGATCCTCGGCGTCATTCCCTTCGCGCTCATGCTGCCCTATGCCAATCTGTTCTGGACGGGCGTGCTGACGGTGATGATCGGCCTGATCTTCTCCTCGGCCTTCTCCAACATCGTCGTCTTCGCGCAGGAACTGGTGCCGGGCCGCGTCGGCATGATCGCCGGCATCTTCTTCGGCTTCGCCTTCGGCGCCGGCGGCCTGGGTGCCGCCCTGCTCGGCGGCGTCGCCGACCGTCACGGCATCGACTTCGTCTTCCAGGTCTGCTCCTACATGCCGCTGCTCGGCATCCTGACGATCTTCCTGCCGCGCCTGCCGGCCAAGCATTAAGGTCCCTGATGAAATGCCCGGTTTCAAGCCGGGCATTTTATCCGCAAACTGCCGCCGCATCGTCAATCCGGCAGTTTTCTCGGCAGCCAGAGCCAGGCCGCCACACCGACGATGAGCGTGAGCAAGCCGCCGGTGCCCGCCGCGACATGCAGGCCGGCCAGGAAGGCTTCCCTGGCCTGCTCGGCCACCTCGGGGGCGAGGCCGGCGTGATCGAGCGTTTCGTCGAGCGTGCCCGCAACACCCGGCCCAAGCAGACGGAAGCTGAACGTGGCCAGCGATCCAAGCAGTGCGATCCCCAGCGCATTTCCCAGCTCGTTGCTGGTTTCCGCGATTGATCCGGCCGCGCCGGCGCGCTCGGGGGGCGCCGCCGACACGGCGATCTCGGCCACGAGGCTGAACGACAGCCCGTAACCGATACCGGCAATGACGGTTGAGGCGACGAAGGCCGCAGCCCCGGTCTCGCTGCTTGTCAACAACAGCACGAAGACGCCGGCGCTTATCAAGAAATGGGTCGCCACGAGAGCCGTCTTGCGACCGATCCACTCCACGATGCGCGCCGTGCCGACGCAGGTCGCCGTCAGAACGACGGCCCCCGGCAGGGTCAGCAGCGCGGTGGTGAAAACATCGAAGCCGAGAACCGATTGCAGATAGATGCCGGACAGATAGCCGGCAGCCGACCAGACGACGAGGGATAAAAGCCCGGTCAGGATCGCAATGGAGAAAATGCGATCGCCAAAAAGGCTGAGATCAAGCAGCGGATCATCGATCCGGGTCTGCCTGCGCACGAACAGCGCGACGGCAAGGATGCCGACGATCCCGCCGATGGACGGCGCCGCCGTAAAGCCCTCCGCTGCGGTCGCCTTGAGCGACCATGTGAACAGCAGGATGCCTGTAAAGGACAGAACGAGGCTTGGCAGGTCGATGCGGCCATGGGTCGTCGAACGGACTTCGCGCAGCAGGATCGGCGCAACCATCAGGAAGGCGAGCACGACGGGAACATTGATGAGGAACACGACGCCCCACTCGAATTGCCTCAGCAGCATGCCTCCGATGAGGGGGCCGAGAGCGAAGCCGGCGGCAAATGTCGCCGCGAAGATGCCGATGGCCCGCGCGCGCTGGCGCGGATCGGGAAACAGAGCGCTGACGATCGCCAGCCCCGATGGCAGCAATGTCGCGCCTCCCAGCCCCATGAGCGCCCGCGCGGCAATCAGCGCCGCCGGCGATTGCGACCAGACCGCCGCAAGCGATCCCGCACCGAAGATCACCGCACCCGCCATGATGAGCTTGAGGCGCCCGTAGCGGTCGCCGATATTGCCGAAAGCGATCAGCAAGGACCCGACCACGAAGCCGTAGATGTCGAGGATCCACAGCGCCTGATCTGCGGTCGGCGTCAGCGCGGATGTGATATGCGGCATGGCGAGGTAGAGGATCGAACCGTCCATGGCGACGAGCAACACGAGCGGCAGCACGGCCATGAGGCCGAGCCAGGCGTTTCGGTCGGAGGAATGTGGAAGCGTCATATCGGTCATTGAACCATATCCTTTGCGAGCGGCGCACATGCGGCGCGCCGTTTCGGCCGCCGGCTGGGTGGCCGGCGGATCGTTGTGTTTTCAGAAGTGTATCTATATACTTTAGGTAAGTTACTTTTGGTATATAAAGATGTCAAGCACAGCCGATAACCCCTCCGCCGCCGTGAAGCGTGTCCGCCTCAGCCGCGAACAGCGGCTACGCCAGCTCCTTGACGTGGCCTGGCGGCTGGCGCGCGAAGAAGGTCCCGACGCGCTGACGCTGCCGCGTATGGCCGATGAGGCCGGCGTCACCAAGCCGGTGATTTACGACCATTTCGGGACGCGCAACGGCTTGCTGACCGCGCTCTATCAGGATTTCGACGCGCGCCAGACTGCGGTGATCGACGCAGCGATCAAGGCCAGCGAACCGACGCTGGAGGGAACCGCGAAGGTTGTCGCCTCCTCCTATGTCGAATGTGTTCTGGCTCAAGGCCGCGAGATTCCCGGCATACTCGCCGGACTTGCCGGCTCGCCCGAACTGGAGGCCGTCAAACGCGACTATCAGGTGCTGTTCATCGAAAAATGCCGGAAGGCCCTGGCCGCGTTCACCGGATCAAAGGGGATCCTGCAATCCGGTTTCTGGGCGATGCTTGGCGCCGCCGACGCTCTGTCCCATGCCGCTGCAGCAGGAGAGATTACCATCGAGCAGGCACAAGCCGAACTCTACGAGGTTATCGTCGCCATGGTCGGCAGAAGCCATCGCTAGCCCGGCGCACCTGGCCCGCCAACATCCAGGATCGGACACGGCAAAATGAACCTGACCGGAGGACGCGCCTTGAAGGAGGCGGATCCGTTTACGGCTAGAACCGCGCGCCCGCGAAATGGGCGATCTGGGCGCCGAGTTCGTAATAGCCTTCGCGCGCCGAGCGGAAGGACTGGGCCTCAGGATCGGTGACCGGCAGCGGCAGGTCCTTTTCGGCGATTGCGCCGGAAATCAGTTCGGCCAGCGTACGTCCGAAGACGGTGCCCGGCGCGATGCCGCGGCCGTTATAGCCGGAAAAGCCGATGACGTTTTCTGCCAGGCGATGGAAGCGCGGCAGGTTGTCGGTGGTCATGCCGATCTTGCCGTACCATTCCGCTTCGAAGGCGACGTCGCCGATGGCGGGGAAGAGTTTTTTGAGTGCGCGGCGTGCCCAGGCCTTGTGGATGCCGGTGCCCGTGCCGCGCAGGGCGCCGACGCTGCCGAACACAAGGCGGCCGCGCTTGTCGAAGCGGAAGGAGGAGAGCACCTCCTTGGTATCCCACGCGCCCTGCTTCTCGGGCAGGATCTTCGCCTGCATCTCCGGCGACAGCGGCACGGTGGCGAAGTTGAAATAGGGCAGGTGCACGAGTTCGGCGCGCACCTCGTTCCACGGCGCCACCGTATAGGCATTGGTGGCGACCACCACCCAGTCGGCCGTCACCGAGCCACGCGCGGTGTTGACCGTCCAGCGTTTGCCGCTGCGCTCCGCGCCCGTCACCGGGCTTGCCGTGAAGACCTGGGCGCCGGCTGCAATCGCCGCGCGGGCAAGGCCGCGCGCATAGGCGAGCGGCTGGATCGTGCCGGCGCGCATATCGAGCAGCGAACCCGTATAGGCATCCGTGCCGACCTTGACTGCGGTTTCGGCCGCATCGAGCAGACGCACCGGCGCACCGCGGCGCGCCCATTGCTCGGCGCGCTGCTTCAATTCATCGAGACCGGACTGGCCGACCGCGCAATGCAGCGTGCCGACGGGGTTGATTTCGCAATCGATGGCATGTTTTGCGACGAGATCGAACACGGCGCGCGGCGCATTGCCGAGCAGTTCGAGCAGGCGGCTGCCGTGCAGGTCGCCGAGCACGCCGGGAAGCTCGTCGGGCATCACCCACAT
Source organism: uncultured Shinella sp. (assembly GCA_965650295.1). Lineage (GTDB taxonomy): Bacteria > Pseudomonadota > Alphaproteobacteria > Rhizobiales > Rhizobiaceae > Shinella. The sequence continues at coordinate 10,809 of CBFGOD010000058.1, forward strand.
ACCGGCATTGACGAGGCCGACATTGCGGCCCGAACCGCCATAACCGATCTCCGCACCCTCCAAGAGGACGACACGCGTGCCGCGCTCGGCGAGATGCAGCGCGGTCGAAAAACCAGTGTAGCCACCGCCGACAATGACGACATCCGCCTCGGCCTTGCCCGAAAAGGCAACCGTTTCAGGGGCGGGCGGGGCGGTCATCTCCCAAAGGCCATGGGAGCGCGGGTCGTTGAGCATGGTGGTCTGTCTTTTCGGAAAAGGAGGGAAGTCGCCGCACAATCGGCCATGCGGCCCGCCGACTAAAGCAAAAAATCAGAACGGGGTCATGCCCCGTCCGCATGATCGACCGGCCGGACCCATTTGGGAACCTGCTTGGTGATCCAGGCGCGGAAGGCCTGGGTCAACGGGTTCTCGAGCTTGCCTTCGGGCACGACGAGATAATAGCTGTTCTCCGTCTCCATCGGCCGGTCGAAGACCAGCGCAAGGCGGCCGCTCAAAAGCTCCTGCTCGATGAGATATTGCGGCAGGAGCGCAAAACCGAGACCGGCGACGGCCGATTCGATGACCATGGCGAACTGGTCGAAGCGATGGCCGCGATAGGCCGTGTCGGCGGAGGCACCGTTCATTTCGAACCACTGTGCCCAAAGTTTTGGGCGGGTCGCGAGATGGAGCAGCGGTGCCTTTTCCAGATCTTTGGGGTCATCGAGCGGCCAGGATTTCAGGCGTTCCGGGCTTGCCGCCGGCAGGATGATCTCGCTGCACAGATAGGAGCAGGCCGCGCGCGCCCAGACGGGCTGGCCATAGTGGATGGCGAGGTCGAAATTCTCCTCGTCGAAATCGAAGGGCGCGGAGCGCGAGGCGATGTTGATGATCGTTCCGGGGTTTTCCGCAAGGAAACCGGGAATGCGCGGCGTCAGCCAGCGGCTGCCGAAGGTTGGGAGCGTGGCGATGGCGAGGCTGTGTTCGGAAGAGGCCGACGCCATGGCGCGCAGCATGGTCTCTTCCGTCTGGTGCAAGAGCTTGCGCACCTCCGGCAGAAAACGGCGGCCGTCGTCGGACAGCACCACACGCTGACGCACGCGCTCGAACAGCAGCACGCCGAGCTGTTCCTCAAGGTCCTTGATCTGGCGGCTGACCGCGCTCTGCGTGAGGTTCAGCTCATGTGCGGCCTGCGTGAAGGAGCCGTGGCGCGCGGCGCATTCGAACGCTTGCAGCGTGGTAACGTCAGGGATCAGCCTTCGACTGAGCTTCATTCTTTCCTCGCATCAACATAGTCAGAACGGTCGCAATCGCTTGGGGAAACGATCGAGTATGATCCGTTTTGAGAATGAACAGGGCCTTCCCACCCTTGTAAAGCAATTCCAGGAAAAGTGTTAAGCGGTTTTCCGTCAGGAATTGCGCAAACTGAGATGAGACCGCTTCCCATGAAAGCAAATTCGACCATTTCCGCCGACACGATCCGCTCGGATTTCTCCGCCGCCATGTCCGCCATGTATCGCGACGAGGTTCCGGCCTATGGCACGCTGATGGCGCTGGTCGCCAAGGTCAACGACGAGACGCTCGCCGCCGACCCACACCTGAAGACGCGCCTCGAAGCGACCGATTCGCTCGATCGCATCTCGGAAGAGCGCCACGGGGCCATCCGCCTGGGCACGCCCGAAGAACTCTCCATGATGCGCCGCGCCTTCGCCGTCATGGGCATGTTCCCGGTCGGTTACTACGATCTCTCTACGGCCGGCGTTCCCGTGCACTCCACCGCCTTCCGCCCGGTCGGCGCGGCAAGCCTCAGCCGCAACCCCTTCCGCGTCTTCACTTCGCTGCTGCGCCTCGACCTGATCGCCGACGAAGCGCTGCGTGAAGAGGCTGCCGCGGTTCTCGCCGCCCGCAGGATTTTCACCGACGAAGCCGTGAAGCTCGTTGAGAAGGCCGAGCGTGACGGTGGCCTCAATGCCGCCGACGCCGCCCGTTTCGTGACCGAAGTGCTGGAAACCTTCCGCTGGCACGACCATGCCATCGTCAGCACGGACATGTACAAGCGCCTGCACGACGCGCATCGCCTGATCGCCGACGTCGTCTCCTTCAGGGGCCCGCATATCAACCACCTGACGCCGCGCACGCTCGATATCGACAAGGTGCAGGCTCGCATGCCGGAAGAAGGCATCGCGCCGAAGGCCATCGTCGAGGGACCGCCGACCCGTGACTGCCCGATCCTGCTGCGCCAGACCTCGTTCAAGGCGCTGGAAGAGGCCGTCTCCTTCATCAGCACGGACGGCAGCTGGCAGAAGGGTTCGCACACCGCCCGCTTCGGCGAGATCGAGCAGCGCGGCATCGCCGTCACGCCGAAGGGCCGCGCGCTCTACGACAAGCTGCTCAACGACACCCGTGCCCGCGTGCGTCCGGCCGCCGACGGCTCCAACGCCGCCGAATACGAGGCAGCGCTCGCCGACGTCTTCAAGGCTTTCCCGGATACGTGGAACGGTATTCGCCAGGCAGGCCTCGGCTACTTCCGCTATTCGCTGACGGAAAAGGGCCAGTCCGTCACCGGCCGCAACGCCGATCTGGAAACCGCCATCGAAGCCGGCCTCATCCAGTTCGACCCGATCGTCTATGAAGACTTCCTGCCGGTCAGCGCCGCGGGCATCTTCCAGTCGAATCTCGGCGACGACGCGACGCAGGATTTCGTCGCCAGCCCCAACCAGGTGATGTTCGAGCGCGATCTGGGCGCGACGGTTCTGGACGAATTCGCCCATTATGCCGGCATCCAGCGCGCCTCGCTTGAAATGTGCCTCGGCATCGTCAACATGTCTGCCGCCGCGGAGTGACAGGCATCAGCATGATCGAGGCAAACCATATCGCAGTCTTGAAAAGCCTGCTCGGCGAGAAGGGTCTTCTCACCGAGCCTGCCGATCTGGCCGCCTACGAGACCGGCGCGCGCTACGACAAGGGCCGCGCCGCCTTCGTCGCGCGCCCGGCAACGACCGCCGAAGCCTCCACCGTCGTCGCCTACTGCGTGAATAACGGCATCGCGCTCGTTCCCCAGTCCGGCAATACCGGCCTCGTCTCCGGCTCGACGCCCGACGACAGCGGCCGCCAGGGCATCCTGAGCCTCGACCGCCTGACAGCCCCCTTCGCGCTCGACCGCATCAACCGCACGATCAAGGCCGGCGCGGGCGTGCGCCTCTCCGACCTCAACGGCAAGCTTGAGGATACCGGCCTGTTCTTCCCGATCGACCTCGGCGCCGACCCGCGCCTCGGCGGCATGATCGCGACGAACACAGGCGGCTCGCGCTTCCTGCGCTACGGCGACGTGCGCCGCAACACGCTGGGTCTCACGGTGGTTCTCGCCGATGAGGCCGGCA
>CBFGOD010000059.1:0-14067 GCA_965650295.1 uncultured Shinella sp.
AGGCCGTTGAAGGCCTGCGTCGAAAGCATGTGCACTTCGTCGATGATGTAGACCTTGTAGCGCGCCGAAACCGGGCGGTAGCGCACCTGCTCGATGATCTCCCTGATGTCATCGATACCCGTATGGGAGGCGGCATCCATCTCGATGACGTCGACATGGCGGCCTTCCATGATCGCCTGGCAATGCTCGCCGGGCACACGAAGGTCGATCGTCGGCTTGTCGATCTCGGATGTCTTGTAGTTCAGCGCGCGGGCAAGAATGCGGGCGGTCGTCGTCTTGCCGACCCCGCGAACACCCGTCAGCATATAGGCTTGGGCGATACGGCCGGTCTCGAACGCATTGGTGAGCGTGCGGACCATCGGCTCCTGGCCGACCATGAGATCCGAGAAATCCTTCGGCCGGTACTTTCGCGCGAGAACGCGATAGGCGGCGGGCTTTTCGGTGGACGGTTTGGATGTTTCGTCGCTCATCGACCCTGCCGTTATTCAAATGTCTGTCCCGACAGGACGGCCAGAAGCAGGACGGTAAGGTGGGAGGCTGGCACGATGACCCGTGCCGGAGCTCGTTGGGGCTGCTTCCTTCCGGACCTGACCCGGTTGGCGAGTGGCTCGTCCACCACCAACCTCCCGTCCCCCATATCGGCAATATTCCATCCGAATGCAAGCGCGGCTTACAAAAAACTGTTGGAGGGAAAACGGACGCATGGCATGAATCGTTGATAACAGCATGCGGGAGAGCCCGATGAGCGATTTTCGACCCGACGACCGGCTGGCGCGCGACAGCGATCTCCTGACGAAGATCGGCCTGTGCGAACTGCGCCTGATGAAGGACAGCCGCTGGCCCTGGCTGGTTCTGGTGCCGCAACGCCCCGATGTCAGCGAAATCTTCGACCTCACACCGCTCGACCAGACGATGCTGACCTTCGAGACGACGCTTGTCTCCGAGGCGCTCAAAACCGTGACGGGTGCCACGAAGATCAATACCGGCGCGCTCGGCAATATCGTGCGCCAGCTTCATGTTCATGTCATCGCCCGCAGCGAGGGCGATCCCAACTGGCCCGGCCCCGTCTGGGGCTTCGGCACCGCCGAGCCGCGCTCGGCCGAGGAAACCAAGGCCTTTTCAGCCAAGCTTTTGGACGCAATGACCCCATGAAGCCATCGCTTTTCGACATCTATCGCCCGCATGCGGAACCCAGCACCATGGTGGCCTTTGCGGAAAACACGCTCGACCGCCAATCCGAACACCGCGCCGCCGATTGCCTGGAACAGGCGTTCAAGGCGGAAAACGTCCATGCCTTCGCGCTGGCCGGCGGCAAGCTCGTCGTCAAGCATGACGAGAAGATCATCGACCCGCTTTTCGCCCCCTATGAGCTTGCCGAACTCGATCCGATCCCGGACGAATCCATCCTGCTCGGCTATCTCCGGAACGGCGAGCCGCGGCTGGCGATCCCTGTGCGGGCCGATCCCGACATGCTGCAGGAGCCGCTGAAGGCCACCGACGGGCGCACGCTCTATCGCCAGCAGATGCTCGACGACGACCTGCTCGGCCAGTTCGCCCAGGCCTCCAGCCTGATGACCTGGAACGGCAACAACCGCTTCTGCGGCAAGTGCGGTTCGCCGACCCGCTCGGAAATCGGCGGCTATCGCCGCGTCTGCGAGGCCTGCAATCACACGGTCTTCCCGCGCACCGACCCGGTCGCCATCATGCTGGTCATCGATGTCGAGCGGGATCTCTGCCTGCTCGGCCGCTCGCCGCATTTCCAGCCGGGCATGTATTCCTGCCTTGCGGGCTTCCTGGAACCGGGCGAGACGATAGAGCACACGGTGCGCCGCGAGACATTGGAAGAATCCGGTATCAAGGTCGGCCGCGTGCGCTATCACGCCTCGCAGCCCTGGCCGATGCCGCATTCCCTGATGATCGGCTGCTATGCCGAGGCGATCTCCTTCGACATCCGCCGCGACGAGACGGAACTCGAGGATTGCCGCTGGTTCACCCGCGAAGAGACGGCGGAAATGATCGAGCGCAGCGCCATGTCGGGCACCGCCCCCGGCACCACCACGCCGCCGCCGAAGGGCGCCATCGCGCACCGGCTGATGCGCGACTGGCTGGACTGGAAGATCGGCTAGCGCATTGTCCGATGCCGAAGCGATCTCGCTTCGGCTGGAAACGTTTTAGCGTAAACCGAATGTCGGCTGGTCGCCCGGATGCGCGCGCAGGCGCAGGCTCGGTGCAATAAAGCGGGCAATGATCGGGCTGATGAGGAAGGTCGCGACCGTCCAGACCGGGATCAGATATTTGGCCTCGTCATTGAGGGCGGGAACCGTCAGGATCGTGATGGTGCCGACGCCGAAGATGACGGCATTCACCATCATCGAGACCATGATCGTGATGTAAGTAATCGTACGCATGGGCATCTCCTTTCATCGGGGAAATGCCGCCTCGGCGGCGCGGTTCCGCGCCGCCTGACGATCGTCAAGTTCTTTGTTCGCGGTAATTCCAGACGGAAACCGCGCGCTTAGAATGCGCTGCGCATCGGATGCGCCCGGTAGGTGCCGAGAATGCGAACCTTCTCCGAGAAGAAGCGCAGTTCGTCGAGCGCGCGGCGCACATGCGGATCGTCGGGATGTCCCTCGATATCGGCGTAGAACTGCGTCGCCGTGAACGTGCCGCCGATCTGGTAGCTTTCGAGCTTCGTCATGTTGATGCCGTTGGTGGCAAAGCCGCCGAGCGCCTTGTAGAGGGCGGCCGGGATGTTGCGCACGTTGAAGATGAAGGTCGTGACGATGATCTCGTCCTCGACCCGTTCGGCGACGACGGGCTCGCGCGACAGGACGACGAAGCGCGTGACGTTGCTTTCGGTGTCCTCGACATTTTCCGCGATGATCGACAGGCCGTAGAGATCGGCGGCAAGACGGGGCGCCAGCGCCGCCATCGAGCGGTCGCCGGTCTCCGAGACGAGCTTTGCCGCCCCTGCCGTATCGCCGGCGATGACAGGCTTCCAGCCGTTGAGGCGCACGATCTTGCGGCATTGGCCGAGCGCATGGATATGACTGTGGACCGTGCGCACCTCGGCCTTGGTGACGCCGGGCAGCACCATCAGCTGGAAGCGGATCGGCATGAAATATTCGCCGACGATGTGCAGGCGCGATTCCGGCAGGAGATGGTGGATGTCGGCGACGCGGCCCGCAATCGTGTTTTCGATCGGGATCATGCCGAGATCGGCATCGCCGTTCTCCACGGCCAGCAGCGCATCCTCGAAGGTCTGGCAGGGCAGCGGCTCCATGGTCGGAAACATGTCGCGGCTCGCCATGTCGGAATTGGCGCCGAATTCGCCCTGGAAGGCGATGCGGTTGGTCTTCATTGTCATTACAGGTCCGATCAGATGGGGTTGGCCGCGAGCATGGCGCGGGCCTTTTCGAGGTCGGCGGGAGTATCGACACCCAGCGGAACGGTGTCAACGATCTCGACATCGATGCGCATGCCTGCCTCGAGCGCCCGGAGCTGCTCCAGCGATTCCCGCTTTTCCAGCGTCGAAGGCGTGAGCGCGACGAAGGCTTCGAGCGCCTTGCGGCGATAGGCGTAGAGCCCGATATGATGATAGAGCGGGCCATTGCCGTGCGGCGCCATCGCGCGCGTGAAGTAGAGTGCGCGCAGCCGGTTTTCGCCAATCGGCGAACCGACGACCTTCACGACGTTCGGATTGGTCTTCTCATGCTCGTCGCGGATCTCCGTCGTCAGCGTCGCGATATCGGTCGCCGCGTTTTCCAGCGGGCGAAGTGCTGCGCGGATCGTTTCCGGGTCGATGGTCGGCAGGTCACCCTGCACGTTGATGATCAGCTCGGCGCGGCCCTCGGGGTCGCTCTTCATCAGCGCCTCATGGATGCGGTCGGAACCCGATTGATGATCGACCCGCGTCAGGACCGCCTCGAAGCCGGCTGCCACCACGGCATCGAAGACAGCCTGCACATCGACCGCCACGACGACGCGGCCGACATTGGCCGCAGCCGCACGACGGGCCACCTGAACGATCATCGGCAGGCCGGCAATATCGGCGAGCGGCTTGCCCGGAAGCCGGGTCGAGGCCATGCGGGCCGGAATGAGCACGAGGGTCTTGTCAAAATTGGCGGAATTCATCGCAGGCCCTTCAAAACCCCCGGGAAAAGTGTCAAAAAGTCTCAGTGCGGGGGCTACAATCACTGTTGCAACGAAGCAGCAAAAGACATAGGTTCCGCGCGATTTCAAGACTGGCCGGTATCAGGTCCGCCGGTCGCTAGGGGAGCGTTTGGATGAACTCTTATGTGAACATGGGCGTGGGTGCCCTGCTCGGCACCGTTTTCGTGTTGATGTCCGTGTCGATCGCTTCTGAAGGCATTTTCCATTCGGGCCCTCCCGAAAAGGAAGGTTTCGCGATCGTCGCCGCCGAAGGTGGCGAAGAGGGTGCAGCGGGTGGCGGTGAAGCCGCGGCCGGCACGCCGATCGCAACCCTGCTCGCCAGCGCCGATGCAACGGCCGGCGAAGCCGTCTTCAAGAAATGTGCGAGCTGTCACACCTCGGAGAAAGGTGGCCCGAACAAAGTCGGCCCCAATCTCTTCGACGTCGTGAACCGCCCGATCGCCTCGCATGAAGGCTTCAGCTATTCCGCAGGCATGACCACCTTCTCCGAAGGCCACAAGATCGTCTGGGACTTCGACCACCTGAACTTCTTCCTGGAAGCGCCGAAGAAGCACGTTCCCGGCACCGCCATGGGCTTTGCCGGCCTGAAGAAGGAAGACGAGCGCGCCAACCTGATCGCTTATCTGCGCACGCTCTCCGACAACCCGGCCGCTCTGCCGACCCCGTCGGCGGAAGGCGCTGCCGCAACCGGCACGGATGGTGCGGCCCCGGCCGAAGGCGGCGCGGCTGCCACGACGGAAGGTGGCGCTGCCGCCACGACGACGGAAGCCAAGCCCGCCGAGGGCGGCGCTGCAACGACCACGACCGAGGGCGCAGCCCCGGCCGAAGGCACGACGCAGGGCACCACGACCGAACAGCCGGCCGCTCAGTAAAGCAGGCCAGCCAGAACATCAAAAACCCGGCCATCGCGCCGGGTTTTTTGTTGCCGGATGACGGCTTTAGCCCGCTTAGGCTTTCTTTTTCTCCCGGGCCTCCCCTCCTCCTCCTCTCCGTCATCCTCGGTCTTGAGCCGAGGATCCACGCCACAAGCGAAGGCGGTGCAGAAGTGTGAATCCTCGATTCAAGGCCGAGGATGACGATCGAGAGGTCGAGTGCTCTTTTGTGGAAGGTTTAGCCATGGGAGACCCCCTCACCCCAAAAGCCAGGCCCAGAAGGACACCGTGAACACGCCGAGCGCCGTCGTGATCGTAATGGTCGAAGACGCCAGCCCGTGGCCGACGCCGAAATGGTTGGCGAGCAGCCAGGCATTGACGCCCGTCGGCACGGAGGAGGTGAGCACCATGGCCGCCGTCCATTCCGGGCTGAGGCCGAGCAGGCGGCAGGCGACGTAGACGCAGCCGGGCAGCATCACCAGCTTGAGGCTCGTCATGGCGAGCGCGATGCCGGCATTGCCGCCGACCTTGTACTTGTTGAGCGCCATGCCGATGGAGACGAGAGCCGCCGGTGCGGCCATGGCCGATATCTGATCGACCACAACCTTGACCGGCCCGACGAGCGGGATGCCGCCGACGTGGAACAGCGCACCGACGGCGAGGCCGATGACGAGCGGGTTTCGCACGAGGCTCTTGCCGATGCCGAGAAGCAGGCTGGCGAAACTCTGTGGCTCGCGCGTGCCTTCCTTGCGTTCCGCCCGCTCCATCAGGATCGTGCCGGCGATCATCATGGTCGGCAGATGCACCGAGAGCAGCACCGAGATCGCGACGAGACCGTCCTGCCCGACGACGCGCGCCACAAGCGGCAGGCCGATGAAGACCGTGTTGGCGAAACCGGCGGAGACGCCGGCCAGCACGCCGATGCGCCGGTCGCGCTTGAAGCCGATCGTGGCGACCAGATGCGCCACTGTCCAGGTGACGGCGACGCCGCCGAAATAGGCGACCCAGATGCGCCACGGCGCCTCGCCGGCAAATTCGGCCTCCGCGATGGTGCGGAAGAGCAGGAGCGGCACGGCGACGCGGAAGACGAATTCGCCGAGCCCCTCTCCCAGCTCCTCCCGGAGGTAACCGGTGCGAACGAGCAGCCAGCCGATGAAAATGAGGGCGAACACGGGAAGAACATTGAGGGCGACGTCGGACATGAACCATTCCGGGGAGGAGCAGACGGCGACGCGCGCCATCTCAAGATGATGTCATGGGTAGAGCAATCGCCGGGAGGGGTCCAGCGCGATATGGCCGGAAAGCGCACAAATGAAAAAAGCGAGGGTTATCCCCCCGCTTCCTCATCCCGGCATGGCCGGGGAAGTGTTTCGCGCTGCGCCAGTACATCCGTGGTCACTGCGGTTCGAAACACGACTTTCGTGTCTGACGAGGTTTCTACCGACCCGCTGTTACAGGGGTATGACAGAAACCGTCCGTCGATGAGATGAAGTCTGCCCCGATATGGTTAACAAAAGGTTAATGCGCAAGACCGGTGAAAAAATTCGCAATTCCAGCGATTGAACCGACGCCGTCAAACGTCTTTCCCCTGGTTCCATGCGCCATGCCCTTTCCATCCCTCACGGCTCCCTGTCTTTCGATTGACAAGCCGGCTCCGGGTTCGGACAGTGGCGGCGGCAACGAGACGGCAGCGGTAGGAGGACTTTATGTCTAAACGCGCATTCCTGGGTTTCTCGGCACTTCTTCTTTCCGTCATCGCCTCACCACCCCTGCCGGCCCAGGCCGAAGAGGCCCGCTCCGTCGTCACGACCGAGAACAGCGACTATTTCGGCTTCGACCTGCGCACCGTGCAGGACGTGACGCTCGACCAGTGCAAGAGCGATTGCATCGACGACCTCTCCTGCCGCGCCTTCACCTATAATCCCAAGGTGAAGTGGTGCTTCCTGAAGAGCGACTTCAACCAGCTCAACCATTTCCAGGGCGCGATCGCCGGCAAGATCCTGAAAGCCGACACGGCCGCCGATATCGGCGCGGCACCGGCCATGCCCTTCATCAGCGAATACATGCTGACCGACGCGCGCTCGTTCCGCGATAATCTCGCACTCGCCGCCGATCAGGCCGGCCAGGGTGCGGAAAGCCTTGCCTCGCTCGGCCGCATCGAGACGGCGTCGAGCCGCTTCGACCAGGCGCTCGCCGCCTATAAGGGTGCGCTGTCGCTCGCGCCGGACGATTACTTCCTCTGGATCGAGACGGCCGAGTCGATGGGCCGCGCCTATAACAACAGCTATCTCGCCGGCCAGGGCGCGCTTGCCGCGATCAACGCCTACCAGCTGTCGCGCACCACCGAGACGCGGGCGCGGGCGCTCGCCGTGCTCGGCGATACGCTCGACAAGTCGAGCAACTACCGCGCCGGCATCAATGCCTATAAGGCGAGCCTCGACCTGAAGGACGACGTCGCCGTCCGCTCGGCCTATCTCGGCCTGCGTGCGCGCCAGGGCTTCCGCATCGTCAACCACACGATCGATTCCGACAGCGCGACACCGCGCGCCTGCGTGGAATTCTCCGAGCCGCTGGTGAAGTCCGGCGCCGACTACGCCTCCTTCGTCACGCTCGATGGCGCGGCACCCAAGGCCATCGAAGCCAAGGATCGCCAGATCTGCGTCGAAGGCCTGACCCACGGCCAGCGCTACAAGATCACCTTCCGCGCCGGCCTGCCGTCTTCCGTCGACGAGCCGCTGGCCGCCGCCTCGGACCTCGATATCTACGTGCAGGACCGCGCCGCCATGGTGCGTTTCACCGGTGACGGCTTCGTGCTGCCCGGCAGCGTTCGCCGCGGCATCCCGATCGTTTCCGTCAACACCGACAGCGCCGACCTGAAACTCTACCGCGTCGGCGACCGCGCCATCGCGGGCCTCCTCAACGAAAGCCGCTTCCTCACCCAGCTCGACGGCTATTCCGCCAGCCGCATCGAAAGCGAAAACGGCGAACTGGTCTGGGAAGGCAAGATCGAGATTTCGCCGGAGCTGAACAAGGACGTCGTTACCAGCTTCCCGGTCGACGAGGCCCTGCCTGAGCGCAAACCCGGCGTCTATGTGCTGACCGCCGCCGCCTCCAATGGCCGCAGCAACGAGTGGGACACCAAAGCGACGCAATGGTTCGTCGTCTCGGATGTCGGCCTCACCACCTATGCCGGCACTGACGGTCTCAACGTCTTCGCCCGCTCGCTCGACACAGCCGGCCCGCTTGACGGCGTCGAGCTGCAGCTGATCGCCAAGAACAACGAGATCCTCGGCACGGCGACCACCGATGCGGACGGCCGCGCGACCTTTACCGCCGGCCTGATGCGCGGCACCGCCGCCAACACGCCCGCCGTCATCCTGGCCAAGAAGGGCGAAGGCGATTTCGTCTTCCTCGACATGACGCGCGCCGGCTTCGATCTGTCCGACCGCGGCGTGACCGGCCGCCCGGCACCGGGCGCCATCGACGTTTTGGCCTGGACCGAACGCGGCATCTACCGCGCCGGCGAGACGGTGCATGCCTCAGCCCTTGCCCGCGACATCGAGGCGAATGCCGTCGAAAAACTGCCGCTGACCTTCGTCTTCAACCGGCCCGACGGCGTGGAAGACCGCCGCATGGTCTCGGATGGGGCGGCGCTTGGCGGCCATACGATCGATCTGCCGCTGCAGGACAACAGCATGCGCGGCACCTGGACCATGCAGGTCTATACCGACCCGAAGGGCACAGCGATTGCCGAAAAGACCTTCCTCGTCGACGACTTCGTGCCCGATCGCATCGAATTCGACATGACGAGCGAGGCCAAGGAGGTCGAGGCCGGCGTTGCCGCGCCCGTCTCCGTCGAAGGCCGCTATCTCTATGGCGCGCCGGGTGCGGGCCTCGAAATCGAGGGCGACGTCGCGCTGAAGCCGACCCATCAGGATCCCGCCTATCCGGACTATGTCTTCGGTCTCGCCGATGAAGAGGCGATCGAGGAAAGCCGCATTCCGCTCGAAGGCCTCGACGTGCTCGACGAGGACGGCAAGGCGACCTTCGACATCAATGTCGTCGATCTGCCTGCTACCACCCAGCGCCTGGAAGCGCTCGTGACGCTGCGCATGATGGAGGCCGGCGGCCGCGCCGTCGAACGCAGCCTCACTTTGCCCGTCAAATCCGAAGGCGCGATGATCGGCGTGAAGCCCGAGTTCAAGGGCGACCTCTCGGAAAACACCGTTGCCAACTTCAACGTCATCACCGTCGGTGCCGATGGCAAGAAGCAGGCGATGCAGGGCCTGCCCTGGAAGCTCCTCGCCGTCGAGCGAAACTACCAATGGTATCGCGAGGGCAGCTCGTGGCGCTATGAGCCGGTGCTCTCCACCTCGCAGGTCGCCAACGGCACGCTCGACGTAACCGCTGACGGCGGCAAGATTTCCGTGCCCGTGACCTGGGGCCGCTACCGCCTCGAAGTGGAAAGCCCGGAGCCGGAGGGTCCGGCGACCAGCGTTGAATTCGACGCCGGCTGGTATGTCGCCGCAAGCTCGACGGAAACGCCCGACGCGCTGGAAATCTCGCTCGACAAGGAAAGCTATGCGGTCGGCGATACGGCCAAGCTGAAAGTCTCGCCGCGCCATGCCGGCCAGGTTCTCGTCACCATCGGTTCCGAAAGCCTGATCGCCACCCAGACAGCGGCCAGCGGCGCCGAGGGCGGCGAGATCGATATCCCCGTCACCAAGGAATGGGGGCCTGGCTCCTATGTGACCGCGACGCTCTTCCGCCCCGGCTCCGACCAGGAAAGCCGCATGCCGATGCGCGCCATCGGCATCACCTGGCTGAAGGTCGATCCGGCGGATCGCAAGCTGAACCTCTCGCTCGACCTGCCGGAAAAGACCCTGCCGCGCCAGCCGCTCGACATTTCGCTGAAGGTTGCCGGCGCCGGTATTGGCGAAGAGGCCTACGTCACGGTTGCCACCGTCGATATCGGCATCCTCAACCTCACCCGCTATGAAGCGCCCGATCCGGCCACCTGGTACTTCGGCCAGCGCCGCCTCGGCATGGAAATCCGCGATCTCTATGGCCGCCTGATCGACGGTTCGCTCGGCACGACCGGGCGGCTGCGCACCGGTGGCGACGGCGGCGAAGGTGCCCTTCAGGGCGATCCGCCGAAGGAAAAGCTCGTCGCCTTCTTCGCCGGCCCCGTGAAGCTCGATGCCGAGGGCAATGCCAAGGTCAGCTTCGACATCCCGCAGTTCAACGGCACCGCCCGCGTCATGGCCGTGGCCTGGACGAAGACCGGTGTCGGCAGCGCCTCGAAGGACGTCGTCATCCGCGATCCCGTCGTCGTGACCGCAAGCCTGCCGAAGTTCCTCGCCCCCGGAGACCGCTCGGACCTGCGCCTCGACATCGCCAACACGGATGCGCCGGCGGGTGACTACACGCTGGAGATCACCCACAATGCTTCCGTGATGGTGGAGCAGACGGGCGCTAGCCAGACGGTGAAGCTCGAAGCCGGTGGCAAGACCGCGCTGACCCTGCCGCTGATCGGCGGCGAGATCGGCGATGGCCTGATCACGCTCAAACTCTCCAACGGCAACGGCATGTCGCTGGAACAGGCGCTCAACGTGCCGGTGCGCCCGGCCGCCATGCCGATCACCACGCGCCGGCCGCTCGAAATCGCTGCAAACGGCAGCCTGACGATCGACGACCAGCTGCTCGCCGACAGCCAGATTGCCGGCGCCTCCGTCAGCCTCAGCGTGTCGCGGGCCGCCGCCTTCGACATCCCCGCTTTGCTGATGGCGCTCGATCGCTACCCCTATGGCTGCACCGAGCAGACCTCGAGCCGCGCGCTTCCGCTGCTTTACCTCAGCGAGCTTTCCAAGCAGTCCGGCCTGCCGGAAGACACGGAAACGCAAAAGCGCGTGCAGGATGCCATCTACCGCGTGCTGGCCAACCAGTCGTCCTCGGGCAGCTTCGGCCTGTGGTCGCCGGGTTATGGCGATCTGTGGCTCGATGCTTTCGTCACCGACTTCCTGACCCGCGCCCGCGAACAGAAGTTCGACGTGCCGGAACAGGCGATGCTGCAGGGGCTTTCGAACCTGCAGAATTCCATCTCCTATGACGTCAACGTCTCCACCCAGGGCAACGAGATCGCCTATGCGCTCTATGTACTCGCCCGCAACCGCAAGGCCGCGATCAGCGACCTGCGCTACTATGCCGACACGAAACTGTCGGAATTCTCCTCGCCGCTCGCCCGTGCGCATCTTGCCGCGGCGCTGGGCCTCTATGGCGATGCCCAGCGCGCGACGACCATCTTCGAAAATGCGCTCGGCCTCTCGCGCGACAGCGTCATGACCGCCAGCCTCGCGCGCACCGACTACGGTTCTTCGCTGCGTGACGGTGCCGCGATCCTGGCGCTCGCCGCCGAGGCACGGCCGGTTCCGGGCATCATTCCGGAGCTTTCCAAGCTCGTTGCCAAGCAATGGGAGAACAAGCGCTGGACCAGCACGCAGGAACAGACCTGGATGCTGCTCGCCGCCCGCTCCGTGAAGGATGCCGACAAGGACCTGAAGCTTGAAATCAACGGTGCGGCCCGCGACGGCGGCTATGCCGCACAGATGACGGGCAAGTCCCTGCTGGAAAACCCGCTGACCATCGCCAACCGCACCAGCGAGCCGGTGTCCGCCGTGCTCACCACGGTCGCGGCCCCCATCGATCCGCTGCCGGCCGGCGGTGACGGCTTTGCCATCGAGCGCACCTACTACACGCTCGACGGCGAGGAGGCGAATGTCACCGAGGCGCAGCAGAACGAGCGCTACGTCGTGGTGCTGAAGGTGACGGAGCACAACAACTGGGCCTCGCGCATCATCATCACGGATCTCCTGCCCGCCGGCTTCGAAATCGACAATCCGAGCCTCGTCGATAGCGCGAAGCTCACCAATTTCGACTGGCTCGGCGAGACGGAAGCCGCGCATACGGAGTTCCGCTACGACCGCTTCGTCGCGGCCTTCAACCGCAGCGAAGGCGACAACCGCGATGTGACACTCGCCTATGTCGTGCGCGCCGTAACTCCGGGCACCTATGACCTGCCGGCCGCCCAGGTGGAGGACATGTATCGTCCGCAATACTCCGCCCGTACGGCGACCGGCCGCATGCAGGTCGTCAAGGCCGAGTAAGGGGTTCTGACGATGGCGCTGTGGCGCAAACTTCTGATTGGGTCCGTCAGCGGGGCGGCAGCGATTGCCGCCCTCGCCTTCGGGCTCGATTACGCTGACCGTGCCTTTCCGCCGCCGATCGCGGTGGCGGAAACCGTCTCCAAGGAAGTGCTCGACCGCGACGGCCGCCTGCTGCGCGCCTTCGCAACACCAGAGGGACACTGGCGGCTGAAGACCACCGCCGCCGATGTCGATCCGCAATTCCTGCGCATGCTGGTGGCCTATGAGGATCGGCGCTTCAACGAGCACGGCGGCATCGACCCCTGGGCGCTGCTGCGTGCCGCCGGCCAGTTCGTCGGCAATGGCCGTATCGTTTCGGGTGCGTCCACGCTCTCCATGCAGGTCGCCCGGCTGATCGAGCCACGCGAAAACCGTTCGTTACAGGCGAAGCTGCGCCAGATGGCCCGCGCCATCCAGCTGGAACGCCGGCTTTCCAAGGCGGAAATCCTCGATCTCTACCTGACGCTCGCCCCCTATGGCGGCAATCTGGAGGGCGTGCGCGCCGCAAGCCTCGCCTGGTTCGGCAAGGAGCCGAAGCGGCTTTCGGTGGCGGAAGCCGCCCTGCTCGTCGCCCTGCCACAGCTGCCGGAAAGACGCCGGCCCGACCGCCATCGCGCCGTTGCGGAAAAGGCGCGCGAGCGCGTGCTGACCCGCCTCGCCGTCTCTGACGTCATCGGCGAAGGCGAGGCCGAACGCGCCAGCCTCGAAGCCGTGCCGGACCGCCGCCGTCAGCTTCCCTCCTATGCCGCGCATCTTTCGGAACTGGCGCTGCGTAAGGATCCGAGGGCGATCAAGCACGAGACCTCGCTCGACCGCACGGTGCAGGACGGCCTGGAGACCGTCGCCCGCGAGGCGGCCGAACGGCTCGGTCCGAAAATCTCCATCGCCATGGTGATGGCCGATGCCCGTACCGGCGAAATTCTTGGCGAGGTCGGCTCGGCCGACTATTTCGACGGCAGCCGTGCCGGCTGGATCGACATGACGCGCATCCGCCGCTCGCCCGGCTCGGCGCTGAAGCCGTTCATCTACGGCCTCGCCTTCGAAGAGGGCCTCGTCGCGCAGGAAACCATCGTCGAGGATCGCCCCGCCGATTTCTCCGGCTACCGCCCGCGCAATTTCGACATGACCTATCAGGGCGATATCAGCGTGCGCAAGGCGCTGCAATTGTCGCTCAATGTGCCCGCCGTGCGCCTGCTCGAAGCCGTTGGCCCGACGCGCATGATGGTGCGCTTCCGCCGCGCCGAGGTTCGCCCCGAACTGCCGCCGGGCGAGACGCCGGGCCTTGCCATCGGCCTCGGTGGCCTCGGTATTACGCTGCGCGACCTCACCCAGCTCTACGCGGCGCTCGCCAATCGCGGCATGCCGGTACAGCTCGGCGACGGCATCACGGGCGATGCCAAGGTGATCGTTGGCGACCCGCTGCTCGATCCCGTCGCCGTCTGGCAGGTTTCCGACGTCCTCTCGGGCGTCACCCCGCCGACCGGCAGCCGCCGCCTCGGCATCGCCTACAAGACCGGCACAAGCTACGGCTACCGCGATGCCTGGTCAGTCGGCTATGACGGCCGCCATGTACTCGGCGTCTGGGTCGGCCGGGCCGACAACGGCGCCGTGCCCGGCCTGACCGGCTATGGCGCTGCAGCGCCCATCCTCTTCGAAGCCTTTTCGCGCTCCGGCATTGCCATCACCGCCCTGCCCCGCGCCCCTGCAGGCGCTCTGCGCATCGCGCAATCCGAACTGCCGGCAAGCCTGCGCCGCTTCTCAACCACGGCAAACGGTCTGGTCACGGTGGTGGCGCGGGAACCGGCGCCGCAGATCATCTA
>CBFGOD010000060.1:0-13937 GCA_965650295.1 uncultured Shinella sp.
TCATCCGACTTTGCCTCCATAATTAGGCGGTTCGTAAGCTCAGCGACTTGTGCTTCCGGGACTGGGGTTACCCGATATTTTTCTAGAAGCCGAGCGAGCCGATTGCCTACTCGATGCTCGACAGCGGACAGCGTCTCGAAAACGAGTTTCTTTTGGGGAAACTGGGAAGCCAGCGCGCTAAAGAGTTTCTCCCCGACGAGTTCTCCAAAATGCGCATCACGGAGTTTTTGAATGTAATCTTTAATTGTGATCTTTTGCACCTTGCTACATCTCCGGATAAACAGGCCCTTCACCGCCTTGCGGCGGTACCCAGTTGATGTTCTGGTTGGGATCCTTGATGTCGCAGGTCTTGCAGTGCACGCAGTTCTGCGCGTTGATGACGAAGACGTCCTTGCCGTCCTTCTCCACCCATTCGTAGACACCGGCCGGACAGTAGCGTGTCGACGGACCGGCATAGATGTCGAGTTCTGACGTCTTCTGCAGCTCCGGGTTCTTCACCTGAAGGTGGATCGGCTGGTCCTCCTCGTGGTTGGTGTTCGAGAGGAACACCGAGGAGAGACGGTCGAAAGTCAGGACACCATCCGGCTTCGGATAGTCGATGCGCTTGTGCTTGGCGGCCGGCTCGAGCGACTGCGCGTCCGTCTTGCCGTGCTTCAGCGTGCCGAAGATCGAACCGCCGAACAGCGTGTTCGTCCACATGTCGAGGCCGCCGAGCGCCACGCCGAGTGCGGTGCCGAGCTTCGACCACAGCGGCTTGACGTTGCGCACCTTTCTGAGGTCGGAGCCGATGGCGCTGTCGCGCCAGCCCTGCTCGATCTCGATCGGCTCGTCATTGGCGCGTCCATTGGCAATCGCATCCGCCAGTTTCTCGGCCGCGAGGATGCCAGAAAGAACGGCGTTATGGCTGCCCTTGATGCGCGGAACGTTGACGAAGCCGGCCGAGCAACCGATCAGCGCGCCGCCCGGGAAGGACAGTTTCGGCACCGACTGGTAGCCGCCCTCGGTGATGGCGCGCGCACCATAGGAGAGGCGCTTGCCGCCTTCGAAGGTGCCGCGGATCGCCGGATGCGTCTTGAAGCGCTGGAATTCCTCGAAGGGGAAGAGGTAGGGGTTCTTGTAGTTCAAGTGCACCACGAAGCCGACGGCGACGAGGTTGTCTTCCAGATGATAGAGGAACGAGCCGCCACCGGTCTTCATGCCGAGCGGCCAGCCGAAGGAGTGCTGCACGAGACCGGGCTTGTGGTTCTCAGGCTTGACCTGCCAGAGTTCCTTGAGGCCGATGCCGAATTTTTGCAGTTCGCGATCCTTCTGGAGATCGAATTTCTGGATGAGCTGCTTGGCGAGCGAGCCGCGCACGCCCTCCGAGATCAGCGTGTATTTGCCGAGCAGCGCCATGCCGCGCGTATAGTTCGGGCCGGGCTCGCCATTGCGCTCGATGCCCATGTCGCCGGTGGCGACACCGATGACGGCGCCCTCGTCATTATAGAGCACTTCGGAAGCGGCAAAGCCGGGATAGATCTCGACGCCGAGCTCTTCCGCCTTGGTCGCGAGCCAGCGACAGACATTGCCGAGCGAAACGATGTAGTTGCCGTGGTTGTTCATCAGCGGCGGCATGGCGAAGTTCGGCAGGCGCACCGAACCGGCTGGGCCGAGCAGCAGGAAGTGGTCGTCCGTCACCGCGGTCTTGAACGGGTGGCTTTCATCCTCGCGCCAGCCGGGCAGCAGGCGATCGATACCGATCGGATCGACGACCGCGCCGGAGAGGATATGTGCGCCGACTTCCGAGCCCTTTTCCAGCACCACGACCGTCAGGTCCGGATTGACCTGCTTCAGCCGGATCGCGGCCGAAAGCCCCGCAGGACCGGCGCCGACGATCACGACGTCGAATTCCATGCTTTCGCGTTCGGGAAGTTCCATTTCTTCGCTCATTTCTCTCTCCACCCGCGCCCCCTCGAAAGCCGCGGAAAGTCCCAAAGGTCCATCCTGTCATGACAAATACCAGAAATCTTGTCGAGCCGTTCTGCGACAGAGTTTCCGGCTTTTGCGCATGACGTCATGTCAAGGCCGGAAGTTTATTGACTTATACGTAAACGTCAATTGTTTGTCAGGTGTTCGCCGTACGCTCGCTTGATTCCGATCTCCCGCAGGATTAGGCATTCGGCAGCCAGTCAGCGGGAGCATCATTGTCCATGTCCGAGATTATCCGATCGCTCCAGCAGGACTTGAACGAATTCAGCGCGGATCTTCACCTTATCGGAAGCGAGACGCTTCAGGGCAGGCATCCCGGCGAACATCCCGACAATTTTGGCGCCGGTGTCATGGCGCAGCCGGCAACGCCGGAGGCGGCCGCGGCCATCGTGCGCTGGTGCGTGGAAAACAATGTGCCGATCGTGCCGCAGGGCGGGCGCACCGGGCTCGTCGGCGGCGGCATCAGCCGGCAGGGCGAGCTGATCGTCTCGACCGCGAAGCTCAACCGCATCGAGGCGATCGATCCGCTGGCCCGCACCGCGACCGTCGGGGCCGGCGTGACCTTGCAGGCCTTGCAGGAGGCGGCGGCGGAATTCGGCCTGACGCCCGGTATCGATCTTGCGGCGCGCGGCAGCGCCACGATCGGCGGCATGATCGCCACCAATGCCGGCGGCATCCTCGCCTTCCGCAACGGTGTGATGCGCCATCAGGTCCTGGGCATAGAGGCTGTGATGCCGGATGGCAGCCTCGTCAGCGACCTCACGCGCGTGCTGAAGGTGAGCGCCGGGCCTGATATCAAGCAGCTTCTCATCGGCTCGGAGGGTGCCTACGGTCTCGTCACCCGCGCGGTCGTGAAGCTCGAAAGTTTCAATCCGCAGCGCGCCACGGCGCTTGTCGGCGTTCGGGATGCCACTTCCGCACTAGCCCTCGTCGGCCATTTCCGGGCGCAGCCGGCGGTGCAGCTGGAGGGAACCGAACTGATGTGGCGAAAATTCTTCATCGACAGCGCGCACGACCGCGGCTTCGATGTGGATTGGCTCGACGGCGAAACGTCCGCAATCTTG
This sequence comes from uncultured Shinella sp., assembly GCA_965650295.1. Classification (GTDB taxonomy): domain Bacteria; phylum Pseudomonadota; class Alphaproteobacteria; order Rhizobiales; family Rhizobiaceae; genus Shinella. Next base: position 3,033 of record CBFGOD010000060.1, read on the forward strand.
CTGATGGAGGTTTCCGCGGCCAGTGAAGCAGACGCCCGAAGCGCACTGGAGGATGGTCTTGCGACCCTATGGGAAGATCACGGCCTGACGAGTGGCATCGTCGCCTCCTCCCTCGATCAGGCACAGCGTTTTTGGGCACTGCGTGAAGATGATACTTTCATGTACCGGCATTTCCCATCGGCACCGTCTTTCGACGTTTCCCTGCCGCCGGATGCGCTCGACGCATATGTCGCGAGACTGACAAGCAGATTGAAAGTCGTCGACAAGGATTTTTACGCCTATGTCTATGGCCATGTTTCGGATGGCAATCTGCATATCTGTGTTGCAGGCCCAGGCGTGGCTGGGAAAGCTTACAAGACGCCGATCGAGGATGCCGTCTATACCGGTGTAGCGGAAGCCGGCGGCAGCTTTTCGGCCGAACATGGGGTGGGAACGGAGAAGCAGCGTGCCTATCTGACCTTCGGCAATCCGACCCGCCGCGCGGTCGCGCAGGCGATCAAGGCGGCGCTCGACCCGAAAAACCTCTTCAATCCGGGCAAGGTGCCCTACAGCGCCTGATCACCCGACCGTCAAAGGACATCCGCCAATGGATCTCGGCATCGCCGGCAAGCGCGCCCTCGTTCTCGCCTCCTCCCGCGGCCTCGGCAAGGGCATTGCCGTGGCGCTCGCCCGCGAGGGCGTCCATGTGCTGCTCTGCGGCCGCAGCGCCGAGACGCTCGCCGCCAATTGCGCGGCGATCAATGCCGAAGGTCTTGGCCGCGCGGACTGGGTGCAAGCCGATCTCGGCGATGAGGCCTTCGTGGAGACCGTCGTTTCGGCAGTCGGCGAAAAGCTCGGCGGCGTGGACATCCTCGTCAACAACTCCGGCGGGCCGACGCCCGGCTCCACCGAGGACATGAGCGAAGAGAAGCTTCTGACCTATTTCCATTCCATGGTGCTGCGCCTCATTACCCTCACCAACCGGCTCCTGCCGGGCATGAAGGAGCAGCGCTGGGGCCGCATCCTCACCGTCGCCTCCTCCGGCGTGATCGAGCCGATCTCCGGCCTGGCCCTTTCCAATACGCTGCGCCCGGCGCTGGCCGGCTGGTCGAAGACACTTTCGACGGAAGTCGCGCAATACGGCGTGACCAGCAACATGCTTTTGCCCGGCAGCATCTTCACCGACCGCCTGAAAAGCCTTGACGCTGCCGCCGCCGAGCGTAGCGGCAAGAGCCTGGATGATGTGAAGGCCGCCTCGGAAAAGGCCATTCCCGCCCGCCGCTACGGCACCGTCGAGGAATTCGCCGCCACCGCCGCCTTCCTGTGCAGCGGCCCGGCGAGCTATGTCACCGGCAGCCTCGTGCGCTGCGACGGCGGCGCGGCGCATTCGGTCTGAACCTCCATCCGGCGGGCCGCCTTTTGCCCGCCGTTTTTGCAAGGTCGGATGGGCGTCCGCCCTTGCCATTCCCCCTCGCCTGTGGCATCTCGCGCCCTCTTCATTCCAGAGCGCATCTGATGCGCCCTTTCGCGCGGCGCCATTTGCGCCGCTTCAACACATTTCGACAGATGAGAGGGGCACGGCGATGGCACGGGCACTCGGGCTTGACTTCGGCACGACGAACACGGTTCTCGCGCTCGCCTCCGGCGGCAGCGAAACGCAATCCATGCATTTTACCAGCAGTGTCGGCGAGACCGATACGATGCGCACCGCGCTCTCCTTCATGAAGGATCCGGTGGTCGGCGCGCAGGCCCTGAAGGTGGAGGCCGGACAGGCGGCGATCCGCCAGTTCATCGACAATCCCGGTGATTGTCGTTTTCTCCAGTCGATCAAGACCTTCGCGGCAAGCGCCCTCTTCCAGGGCACGCTGGTCTTCGCGCGTAGGCACACGTTCGACGACCTGATGGAAGTGTTCCTGCGGCGGCTGAAGGCCTATGCCGGCACGGAATGGCCGGGCGCGGTCTCGCGCCTCGTTGCCGGGCGCCCGGTGCAGTTTGCCGGCGCAAGCCCGGACCCGGACCTCGCGCTCGAACGCTACAATGAGGCACTGACCCGGCTCGGCTTTCCGGAAATCCACTATGTCTACGAGCCCGTCGCCGCCGCCTATTATTTCGCACAGACGCTGAAGAGCGACGCCACCGTTCTCGTCGCCGATTTCGGCGGCGGCACGACAGACTATTCGCTGATCCGCTTCGAGCGGCAGGCCGGCCGGCTGACGGCGACGCCGATCGGCCACTCCGGCGTCGGCATTGCGGGCGACCATTTCGATTCCCGCATGATCGAACATCTCGTAGCGCCGGAAATCGGCAAGGGCTCGCATTTCAAGAGCTTCGACAAGGTGCTGGAAGTGCCCTCGGGCTACTACGCCAATTTCGCGCGCTGGAACCAGCTATCGATCTTCAAGACGACGCGCGAGTTCACCGACCTCAAGTCGCTGGTGCGTTCGGCGCTGGAGCCGGAAAAGCTGGAACTGTTCATCGATCTGGTCGAGCACGACGAAGGTTACCCGCTCTATCAGTCGATCTCGGCCACCAAAATGGCCCTGTCGGGCGCGGAAGAGGCCGAGTTCGACTTCAAACCGCTGGGCGCCGCCGGCCGCAAGATAGTGAAGCGCTCGGATTTCGAGGCGTGGATCGCGCCGGACCTTGCGCGCATCGGGGGCGCGCTGGATGAGGTGCTGGAAAAGACGAAGACGGCGCCTGACGGTATCGACAAGGTGTTCCTCACCGGCGGCACCTCCTTCGTGCCGGCCGTGCGCCGGATTTTCACCAACCGCTTCGATGCCGGCAAGATCGAGACCGGCGGCGAGCTGCTCTCCATCGCCCATGGCTTGGCGCTGATCGGCGAAAGCGACGACGTGGCGCAATGGGCGGCGTGACGGCGGCGCTTTCCTCCGGCGGCCGGCTTCGCTAAGGTAGCACCATGACCGCCGCCAACGACCTTCATCCCGAGCAGCTTCGTTCGCTCCTGCATTTCTATGCGGATGCGGGCGTGGAATGGCTGCTGGAGGAAGAGGCGGTCGACCGCATCGCCGAATTCGAGGCGATGCGTGCCGCGCGCGGCGCGCCCGCGCAACGGGAGGCGGCACCGGTTCAGCAGACGGCGCGGCAGGCGCCCGCTCGGCAGGAGCAGCCGCGGGCAGCAGCCCCTGCCCCTATGCCGAATGTCGCAATCCCGGACAGCCAGGCGATTGCCGAGGCCGAGTTTGCGGCAGGCAGCGCACGTTCGCTGGACGAATTGCGCACGGCGATGGAAAGCTTCAACGGCTGCAACCTGAAGACCAGCGCCCGCTGCCTCGTCTTCGCGGAGGGCAACGCCAAACCATCCGTCATGGTGATCGGCGCCATGCCGAATGCCGACGACGACCGCGACGGCCAGCCCTTTTCCGGCCGGCAGGGCGCCATGCTAGACCGCATGCTCGCCGGCATCGGCCTTGCCCGCGCCGATCTGCTCATCACCAATATCGTGCCGTGGCGGCCGCCGGGCAATCGTCCGCCGTCGCAACGCGAGGCGGACATCTGCCGGCCCTTCATCGAGCGCCAGATCGCCCTTGCCGAGCCGAATCAGCTGCTCGTTCTCGGCAATTTCGCCGCGCGGTTCCTGTTTCGCTCCAACGACACGATCCATCAATTGCGCGGCGCGTGGCAGGAAATCGAGATTTCCGGCCGCAAAGTGCCGGCTTTTGCGACACTGCACCCGCAGGATCTGGCGACGGCGCCGATCAGCAAACGGCTTGCCTGGCAGGATCTGCTCGCTTTTCGTGCAGGGCTTCGTGGCTAAGACGCGGACGCGCGCTTAACATTTTCAACGACTTGCGCCTTTGAGCCGCAAAATTCTGCTCAGATTCGCCGTAAATCTGCCTTCAGCATGAACAAAATGTTTCAACAGCCATGCGCATTGCACATATCTGCCGGGCAGAATGTCGCATTGCAAAATCTATGCTGCGACGCAATATATCGACACGGGAGGACAGGATTTAAGGAAACGACCCATGACCGCCGCCCGCTTTCGGCCCATTCATTCGAGCTTCGAGACGCTCCGCCATACCGGCCGGCGCGCCGGTAACGGCTTCAGCGGTATCGCCGCTCCGGCCAACGAGCAGCTCACGGCCATCGGCTTCGCCCGCATCACCCGTCCTGCTCAGCTCTTTTCCGACTTCATCCAGCGCTGAGCTGACTGTGGGCGTGGAAGCGCTGCGCCCGCGTTTGCAAACAGATATTTTCAGGAGCAGACCATGGCCGCCTTTCGCAAGCTGATCTCGGACATTGCCGACATTCGCGCCGCCGTGAACGCGGCCCGGGAATATTCCGTGCTGGCCTCGCTGCCGCGCGATGCCGCCCAGCGCCGCGACCCGCTCAAGGCCTTCCTGCCCAACTGAGCAGGCCCAACTGAGCAGCCTTTGAACACGGTGCGCGCCGTGGTATGATCTTCATCGCGAGGAGGTGAGACGCCTTTCCTCCGGTGGAGACCGGGCCGAAGCCGATCTCCGTTTCTTAGCTGATCGTCAGGGTGAAGCGCCAAGTCCTGAACCTGATCGTCAGCGTAAACCGGATTTTCAAACGTCTCACCTCCTTTCTTATGCCGGGCTCACACCCGACACGCTTTCGCAGCACAACCCTTCCGGGAATTTCCGGACCTTCCAAAATTCTTCTTGGATTACGCCAGCCGCTGTCGCTGTGGACAGGGCACGGTTCCCGCAATAGAGCGACATTCGACAACAGAATGCCCCTCTGCCCGGAGCTCCCATGCTGGCGACCCTCGTCTCCATTTTCAGCCTCATGCTGTCCACGCTGCTGATGATGGTGGCCTTCGGGCTGCAGAGCTATGTCGTGCCGGTGCGCGCCGTCGCCGAGGGCTGGTCGACGCAGACGATCTCGATGATCGCGACGGGCTATACGATCGGCTTCACGCTTTCCTGCATCGTGACGCCGAAATTCGTGCTGCTCGTCGGCCATGTGCGCGTCTTCGTGGCGCTGATCACGCTGCTGTCCATCGGCATCCTGCTCTGCGCCATCGTCGTGGACTGGCGGGCCTGGATGCTGTTCCGGGCAATCTCGGGCTTTGCCATTTCCGGCAGCTATCTCATCATCGAAAGCTGGCTCAACGAGCGCGTGACCAACGAAAACCGCGGCTCGGTCTTCTCCATCTACCTCATCACGACCATGGTCGGCACGATCGGCGGACAATATCTCGTGCCACTCGGCGATCCCTCCAACACTTCGCTCTTCATCGTCTGCGGCATCATCTTCTCGATCGCGCTCATGCCGACGGCGCTGACCTCCTCGCCGCTGCCCGCGCCGCCGACGCAGGCGCGCTTCAACGTGCCCGCCCTCTACCGGCGTTCGCCGGTGGCCGTGGTGGGCGCCTTCCTGGCAGGCGCGCTGTCCGGCGCCTGGCTCAATCTGGGCGGCGTCTTCACCCAGCGAACCGGCCTTTCCACCGCCGAGGGTGCGACGCTTCTCGCCTCGGTGCTCATCGGCAGCGCCATCGCACAAATCCCGATCGGCCGCGCCTCAGACCGTATGGACCGGCGTCTCGTCATGGTTGCCTGCGGCATCGTCGGCACGATCTCGTGCCTTGCTATGGCCCTCGTCGCCGGCGGCCCGCCGATCCTGCTTTATGTCGCGGCAGCCTGCGTCGGCTCGGTGATCTTCCCGATCTATGCGCTGAATGTGGCCCATGCCAACGACCGGGCGCAGCCGGACGAATATGTCGAGGTCTCGTCCGGCATGATGATCGTCTATGGCGTCGGCACCATTTCCGGCCCGATCGTCGTCGGCCCAATCATGGATCGCTTCGGCCCCGGCGCACTTTTCGTGGTCCTCGCCGTCTATTTCGCACTCTACGCAGCCTATGCCGCCTGGCGCATCAGCCGGCGCGAGGCCAATGACGGGCTTGTCAGCAAGACGGATTTTCAGGCCATGGCCGCCCAGCCGCTCGGTGCCGACGCTGCGGCCGCAGCGTTGCAGCCCGATGCGGTGAGCGAAGAACGCGTCGAGGACACCACGACGCCGGAATGGCGCTAGACTTGCGCAATCCCGGACGCAAAACCGCTTCGCACTTTTGCTGGAATTGCTTTAGCCCTGAGGCAGCTTGTGGCGCAGTTCGGCGCGGCGCTTCAAATCCAGGCGATGCTCGCGAAAAATCACGAAAATGCCGGCGCTGACGACGATGGCGGTGCCGATGAGCATGGCGCCGGTCGGCACGTCACCGAACAGAAAGTAGCCGATGATAAGGCCGAGCACGATCGAGGTATATTCGAAGGGTGCGATGGTCGAGACGTCTGCATAGCGGTAGCTCGAAGTCAGCAACAGCTGTGCGATGCCGCCGCAGAAGCCGGCCAGTGCCATCAGGCCAAGCGACGACCAACTGAGCGCGACCCAGCCGAACGGCAATGTCGCAAGCGAAAAGATCGAGGCGAAGAGCGAGAAATAGAGCACGATGGTCGGCGTGCGCTCGGTCTGCACCAGCTTGCGCACCAGAACCATGGCGCAGGAGCCGAGCACGGCGAAAGCCATCATGGCCAGCGCGCCCATCGCCTCGGAAGAACCGAAACCGCCCTCACGGAACAGCGTCAGCCGCGGCCAGCTGATGATGCCGACGCCGGCAAGACCGATCAGCACCGCCGTCCAGCGATAGACACCCACCCGCTCCTTGAGGAACACGGCGGCGATGACGACGGTGACAAGTGGCAGGGCATAGCCGAGTGCGATCGATTCCGGCAACGGCAGGTGGATGAGGCCATAGAAACCGAAACCCATGGAAATGATGCCGACGAAACCGCGCTTGAAATGGCCGAAAATGTCATCCGTGCGGAAGGCACCACGCAACTGACCGTGGGCGGCAAGAAAAACCAGGATCGGCACCATGGCGAAGGCGGAGCGGAGGAAGGTGATCTGCCCGGCCGGGAGATCCTTGCCGGCCGCCTTGATGAGCGTCGACATGCACAGAAAGACCACCACCGAGGCGACTTTGAGGAAAATCCCCTTCATGGGATCGGAGGACTGCGTATCCATGGAAAACTCGTCATGGCCGGGAGGCCATGGCATCAGGCGTTGAAGACGATCGGAAAACCGATTCAGACCTCTACAAGTCTAGCGGGATTGCCTGACGGATGGGATCAATTCTCGTGATGCTTCGAACATTCTTTTGATCGAAGCCCGAAGATCCGGTTCGGCACAAAATTGTGAATGGGGGTTCCATGGAAATGAGATGTTAAGCGAATACGCATATCTTTTCGCGGAATTTGGGGGCAGACCGTTCTTTGGGGGCGTCACGTTGTATGAAAACGGGACGGCCGGGGCGGCACAGAGCAGGACATATCCATGCGGACAGAGAACGGCCAGATCATCCACCTGGCGGACTATCGCCAGACTGACTTCGTTCTCGAGCGCGTCGATCTGACCTTCGAACTGGACCCCACGGAAACCAAGGTCGAAGCCCGCCTGATATTCCATCGCCGCGAAGGCGTCGATGCGAAAGCCCCGCTGGTGCTCGACGGCGACGAACTCGTCATGACCGGCCTGCTTTTCGACCAGATCGAAATGGACGCGGCGCGCTACGACGCCACGCCCGACAGCCTGACCATCCGCGACCTGCCGGCCACCGAGCCCTTCGAGATCACGATCACCACGATGATCAATCCCGAGGCCAACACCCAGCTGATGGGCCTCTATCGTTCGAACGGCATCTACTGCACGCAGTGCGAGGCCGAAGGCTTCCGCCGCATCACCTACTTCCCCGACCGGCCGGACGTGCTCGCCGTCTACACGGTCAACATCATCGCCGACAAGGCGAGCTGCCCCCTCCTCCTCTCCAACGGAAACTTTCTCGGCGGCGCCGGTTACGGCGAGGGAAAACATTTCGCTGCATGGTTCGATCCGCACCCGAAGCCGTCCTATCTCTTCGCACTGGTCGCCGGCGATCTCGGTGTCGTCGAAGACACGTTCACGACCATGTCCGAGCGAGAGGTCACGCTGAAGATCTATGTCGAGCACGGCAAGGAAGCACGCGCGGCTTACGCGATGGATGCTCTGAAGCGCTCGATGAAATGGGACGAAGAGGTGTTCGGCCGCGAATACGACCTCGACATCTTCATGATCGTCGCCGTCTCCGACTTCAACATGGGCGCCATGGAGAACAAGGGGCTCAACGTTTTCAACGACAAATACGTGCTGGCCGATCCGGAAACCGCGACCGACCAGGACTATGCCAATATCGAGGCGATCATCGCCCACGAATATTTCCACAACTGGACCGGCAATCGCGTCACCTGCCGCGACTGGTTCCAGCTGTGCCTGAAGGAAGGCCTGACGGTCTACCGCGACCACGAATTCTCCGCAGACCAGCGCTCACGCGCCGTCAAGCGCATCGCCGAAGTGCGGCATCTGAAATCGGAGCAGTTCCCGGAGGATGCCGGCCCGCTCGCCCACCCGGTGCGCCCGACGAAATACCGTGAAATCAACAACTTCTATACGACGACCGTCTATGAGAAGGGCTCCGAGGTGACGCGCATGATCGCGACCATCGTCGGCCCCGCTGGCTTCAAGAAGGGCATGGACCTCTATTTCGAACGTCATGACGGCGATGCCGCGACGATCGAGGACTTCGTGAAGTGCTTCGAGGAGGCGAACGGCGTCGATCTCGGCCAGTTCTCGCTCTGGTATCATCAGGCCGGCACGCCGCTCGTCAGCGTTTCCTCCAGCTATGATCAGGCGAAGGGCGCGTTCACGCTGTCGCTCGAACAGATGATCCCGCCGACGCCCGGCCAGAGCACCAAGGAGCCGATGCACATTCCGCTGCGCTTCGGCCTGATCCTCGCCGACGGTTCGGAAGCAACGCCCTCCTCCGTCAGCGGCGCCGATGTCACCGGCGACGTTCTGCATCTGAAGGAGCGCCGCCAGACGGTGACCTTCTCCGGCATCGTCTCACGCCCGGTCGTGTCGCTGAACCGCAGCTTCTCCGCACCTGTTAACCTGCATTTCGAGCAGGCGCCCGATGATCTCTCCCAGATTGCCGGTAACGACAGCGACCTCTTCTCGCGCTGGCAGGCGTTGAACGACCTTGCTCTGCCGAACCTCGTCGATGCCGCCCGCAAGGCCCGCGCCGGCGAAGCGGTCGAACCGAATGTCGTGCTTGCCGACACGCTGATCGCCATCGCTGGCGACGAGGCGCTGGAGCCGGCCTTCCGCGCACAGGCACTGGCTCTGCCCTCCGAATCCGACATTGCCCGCGAGCTCGGCAGCAACAACGATCCGGATGCCATCCGCGCCGGCCGTGAGGCCGTGCTGGCCTTCATCGCCAACCGCAATCCCGCCGTCTTCGCCGCGCTCTTCGAAAGCCACGGCACCAAGGGCGCTTTCACGCCGGATGCCGCGAGTGCCGGAAAGCGCGCGCTGCGCAATGCGGCCCTTGCCTATCTCGCCGTTTCCGATGGTACGCCGGCTCGTGCGGCGGCAGCCTTCAAGGCCGCGGATAACATGACGGATCTGAGCGCCGCTCTGACCGTACTGGCGCACCGTTTCCCGGACGCGCCGGAAACCGCCGAGGCGCTCGAAGCCTTCCGCGCCCGCTTTGCCGACAATGCGCTTGTTATCGACAAGTGGTTCTCCATCCAGTCGACCATTCCGGGTGACGGCGCGCTGGAGCGCGTCAAGGCGCTGATGACGAGCCCGCATTTCAACAAGGCGAACCCGAACCGCGTGCGCGCGCTCGTCGGCACCTTCGCCTTCTCCAACCCGACCGGGTTCAACCGGGCCGATGGCGCGGGCTACCGGTTCCTCGCCGACCAGATCCTCGAGATTGATCCGAAGAACCCGCAGCTCGCCGCCCGCATCCTCACCTCCATGCGCTCGTGGCGTGCGCTGGAGGAAAGCCGCTCGGATCACGCACGCAATGCGCTGCGCGCAATCGCGGCCGGCGAAAAGCTTTCCTCCGACGTGTCAGATATCGTGGAGCGCATGCTAAAAGGCTGAAATGCCGAAAAATCGAATGATTCCGGGCGCTTCGACGCCCGTTTTCGTTTCGGAATACAATTTTCGACCAGCGAAATATGATTACGAAACTTTTACCTTTTCCTCTGGACAAGCCGAATCACAATTGATTCATTAGGGCAGATTCGGGCGAGCGGCGCGCCGAATCACGAGAGGGTTACAAGGTTTGAAGACTATGGCGGACGCGCAACGAGGACGCGCATCCGGCGGGTGGACTCGTCTCCGATTCCCGGGATTTGCGGCCTGGGAATCCGAGCTGACGGGACAGGCGAAGATTTTCGCGGGACCTGCCGGACGGCATTTGACACGGGCCGAGCCCGTGCTGAAACGGTCGATACCGATCCTGATCATCGCTTTCCTGTTCGTGGTGGCCATCTCGCGGATGGTCGGCATCATGGTCGAACACGACCGGATGGATGCGGGCGTCAAGGATACGACCTCGCTGACGGCGCTCGCCGTCGGCGCAGTGTTTTCCGGTCCTATGGCCGAGAGCCTCGCAAAATCCGACCGTATGGCCGTCGAGGCGGCCCTGTCGCTCAACCTGCCGCAGGACCGCATGCAGCCCGGCGGGCTCGTGCTCTTCGTCGAGGAGAAGGGGCAGATCTTCGGCGCCTCGCTTGCGGCGACCCGATATGTCGGCCAGTCGCTCGCGCGCTTCTCGCCGGAGATCGCGGCCAACCAGTATTTCGGCGATCCCGACGGCGTCTTCCGCACCCGCATCGGCGGGCAGGATTATTACGCCTCGCTCGTGCAGATGCCCCGCAAGGGTGGCTTCGTCATCGTGGCCAATCCGTTGAGCCAGATCGCCCTGTTCTGGCGTGACGAGGTGGCGCTGAACGTCACGCTTTTCGCCGGCATTTCTGCGATCCTGCTGGTCGTGCTCTATGCCTATTACATCCAGGCCAAGCGGGCGCGCGATGCCGATGCGATCTTCGC
>CBFGOD010000061.1:0-13879 GCA_965650295.1 uncultured Shinella sp.
GCCAGAGCACCGTGAAGACGGCAGACGGCAATTTCCACATTCGCAATTTTGAAAACGCAACCGGCGGCTCGGGCAAGGATACGATCATCGCCAGCACCGATGCCAACATCCTCAAAGGCGGCGGTGGTGCCGATACCTTCGTCTTCGAATCCAGGACGGCGGCCAACGGCGACAAGATCCTCGATTTCAGCCAGGCGGCGAAAGACCGTATCGACCTTTCCGACATCGATGCGAACAGCACGGCAAGCGCGACCGGCAACCAGGCCTTCAAGTTCATCGGCACGGCCGCCTTCCATGACGTCGCCGGCGAACTGCGCTATGTGCAGAAGAGTGGCGATACCCTCATCCAGGGCGACTTGAACGGCGATGGCACGGCGGATTTCACCATCACCATCGATGCGCTCGTCACCTTGAAGAGCGGCGATTTCATTCTCTGAACGGTTTCGGTGCCGGAAAAGACGAAGGGCGGCCATGGCCGCCCTTTTTCATATGCATTCCGATGCAGGAAGATCAGATCTCCACCGCCTCGATCTTCTTGTCGACGAAGCGCAGCGCCACCTTGCCGCCGATGAGGTTGAGCGCGGTTTCGCCGAAGAGGTCGCGGCGCCAGCCATGCAGGGCGGCGACTTCCGCGGCCTCGCCTTCGATGGCGATCTTTTCGAGATCGTCGGAATTGGCGATGATCTTGGCGGCGACGCCTTCTTTTTCGGAGACGATCTTCAGCAGCACCTTCAGCATTTCGCTGGCCGATGCTGCCCCTTCCGGAACATGGGTCTGGCGCGGCAGGCGGGGCAGGTCGGTCTTCGGGATCGCCAGCGCCTCGCCGACGGCCTCGAGCAGCGCCGTGCCGGATTGCGAACGCTCCCAGCCCTTGGGAATGGTGCGCAGGCGCGCCAGCGCTTCGGCATCGGCCGGCTGCTGCTGGGCGATTTCGTAGATCGTGTCGTCCTTCAGGATGCGCGAGCGCGGCACGTTGCGGCCGCGGGCCTCGCGCTCGCGCCAGGCGGCGACCTTCTGCAGGACGGCCAGCTCGATCGGCTTCTTGACGCGCATCTTGAGCCGCTTCCAGGCGTCGTCGGGATGCAGGTCGTAGGTCTCGCGCGATTCCAGCACCGCCATTTCCTCGGTGAGCCACAGCGAGCGGCCGGCCTCCTCGAGCTTTTCCTTCAGCGCCAGATAGACGTCGCGCAGATGCGTGACGTCGGCCAGCGCATATTCGAGCTGCTTGTCGGTAAGCGGGCGACGGCTCCAGTCGGTGAAGCGCGAGGACTTGTCGATATGCTCGCCTTTGATCTTCTGCACGAGCTGGTCGTAGGAAACGCTGTCGCCGAAGCCGCAGACCATCGCCGCGACCTGCGTGTCGAAGATCGGATGCGGAATGAGATTGCCGCGGTTGAAGATGATTTCGATATCCTGCCGCGCGGCGTGGAAGACCTTCAGCACGGCCGTATTGGCCATCAGCTCGAAGAAGGGCGCAAGGTCGAGACCCTTGGCGAGCGGATCGACGATGACCTCGATCTCCGGGCCGGCGAGCTGGATCAGGCAAAGTTCCGGCCAGAAGGTCGTTTCCCGCAGGAACTCCGTGTCGATGGTCAGATACTCGGAACGGGCGAGCGTCTCACAGGCGTCGCGAAGGGCTGCGGTGGTCTCGATGATCTGCATGACGGGCTCGGGCGGACTTTCTTGATTTTTATGATCGGGCAGCTTTAGACGGTCCACGGTTTTGCCACAATCGAAAATTTGCCCGCCGGAAACCTCAGGTTACGCGCACATAGCTCGTCATGCCGGTCTTCTGGTGCTCGATGATGTGGCAATGGAACACCCAGTCGCCCGGATTGTCGGCCACCAGCGCCAGCTGCACCTTCTCGTCCGGCAGGATGAGATAGGTGTCGGAAAAATGCGGGCGGATCGTCTGCTTGTTGGAATTCATCGGCCGGAAGGAAAGGCCGTGCAGATGCAGCGGATGCACCTGCGGCGTCGGGTTCTCGACATTGAAGATATAGGTCTTGCCCGCCTTCATCTCGGCGAGCGGCGCGGTCGGATCGCCCGTATCGTCGGCCCACGGCACCCGGTTGATGGCCCAGAAATTGTAGCCGAGCGAACCGCAGATTCCGTCCTTCGGCCGTTCCTCGGCGGAAGCGCTGAGGATGAACGGCAGCTCGGTGGCGGTGGAGAGGTCGGGTTCGGCCAGCGGGTTGTCGGCAAGCGCCGGCAGGTCGCTGATATCGCGCTTCAGCGACGTGCCGATGGCGCGGAAGGTGGCGAGCGTCGCCGGCTTGGTGCCGCGCAGATCCATCAGCGCGGCGACCGCGCCTTCCGCGTCCGGCATGCGCAGCACGAGGTCGAGCCGCTGGCCGGGGCCGATCATCAGGTGATCGAGCGCGAAACGTTCGGCAGCCGGGTTGCCGTCGAAAGCGATCACCTGCGCCTCCGCTCCGTCGAGGTTCAGCGCGAGAATGCGGGTGACATCCGTTGCGGCAAGACGCAGGCGCACCAGTCCGCCCGCGGGCGCGTCATATTGCGGCGATTGCCGCCAGTTGGCGGTGCGCACCGTGCCGAAGGTGCCGGCGCGGGCGGCGTCGCGTGGCTTGAACTGCGCGATGAACTGCCCGTCGCCGCCAAGCCGCCAGTCGCGCAGGTTGAGCACGATCTCCGCATCGAAGACGGGATCGGCGGGATCCTCCACGACGATCAGCCCGGTCATGCCGCGGCCGATCTGCTTCAATGTGTTGCAGTGCGGATGATACCAGAAGGTGCCGGCATCGGGCGGCGTGAAGGCATAGTCGAACCCGTCGCCGCCATAGACATAGGGCTGGGTGAGGAACGGCACGCCGTCCATCCTGTTGTCGATCCTGAGGCCATGCCAGTGGATGGTCGTCGGCTCGGCGAGCCTGTTGTCGAGCCTGAGCGCGAAGGGTTTTCCGCGCTGCATGCGCAGCACCGGCGGTATTTCGCCGTCGCCATAGGTCATGACGCCGCGGGTAGGGCCTTTGTCCGTGAGCAGGGCCTCGGAGTGCCGCGCCACGAGCGTCGTCTTCGCCTCGGCCTTCGCCGAAAAGCCGCCGAAGCGTCCCGCGAGACTGACGCCGCCGGCATAGGCTCCGGCGACGAGTGCGCCCTTCATCAGCGTGCGGCGTGTCAGCATGGCAATCCCTCCGGTGCGTCACCCGCTTCTAAACCTGAGGGCAGGGCTCAGCAATAAGCGGTGTTCGACCAGATTGCCGCAGGCTCAGGGCTGACCGTTGCGGTCCTTTTCCGAGGCGGCGAGCTTGTTGAAGAAGAAGGAGGTGCGCAGCAGGTTGCGGAAGCGGTTGCGCCGCGCGCCGGCCGGCACGGCCGGGCGTGCGCTGATGCGCAGCGCCGTATAGGCCATGAAGGCGACGAGGATGACGGCCGTATAGAGAAACAGCGCCTGCGGCCCGAAGAACTGCAGCAGCACCGAGGCGAAGAGTGGGCCGATGATCGCGCCGCAGGACCAGAAGAACAGCATGCCCGCCGAAACCAGCGCATGTTCGCCTTCGCCGGCATGGTCGTTGGCATGGGCCGAACACAGCGAATAGAGCGGCATGGCGAACGCGCCGAAGATGAAGATGCCGACGAGGTTACGCCACTCGTCGCCGCCGGCGAAGAAGGCGAGATAGAGCGCGGCAAGCGCCGAGCCGAGTGTGGCGACGAGGATGATCAGGCGCCGGTCGAGCCGGTCGGAATAGATGCCGAGCGGATATTGCAGCACCACGCCGCCGACGATGCCGGCACTCATGAAGCTCGCGATGGCCGTGACGGACAGCCCGATATCATGCGCATAGATCGGCCCGAGATTTCGAAACGCCGCGTTGGTCAACCCGACGACGATGCAGCCGACGGTGGCGAGCGGTGAAATGTTCCTGTAACCCGCAAGAACACATGGCACAGCCGGGAATATGCGGTATTAATCGGGAATTAGCGGGAAGCGCCCGGAAATCCGGGGAGTGTGGCGCGCGCGGCGCGATTTGAGGGAAATCGGCCGCGCAAGTTCAAATGGCACTATGAGGCGCAGGCCTCGAAAATCGGCCGGTGAATTTTGGCGTAAAAATCAGCCCCGTAAATTGCCCGCTGCACACGAGAAGTAACACGCGTGCGGTTGGCGCCCTCGGGCTCCAAACTAATGATGCCAGTGACATTACCCGATCCACCGCGCGAGAACTCTACCCGCTTCTGACTGTCTAGGTCCGTTCTGGTCCAATCGTATTGTCTGCGGAAGGCTGGCACGGCGCAATCAGCGATAGCCTTGTAATCTCCGTTCAGCACAAGCACCAAATCGGGCTCATCCGGCACGGTACTGTAGGTCCCACATCCCGCCAAAAAGAATGGCAACAAAAACACAGCCTTACGCATCAGCCCTCTCTAAATCGTTCGCCCGAACCACATGACGCGGCCGGCAATGTTGAGTTGATCGACTTCCGCCGCCGTAACCTCTTCTGGTGGGTAGCGCGGGTTATCGCTAATCAACTGCAGCGAGCCATTTATACGGCCATGCACACGCTTCACAAGCACCATATCGCCGTACACTACGATGTAGATCGCGTTGTCTCGGATGCGGTCGATGGAGGTATCGATCAGCAGGACGTCCCCGTCACGGATGGTCTCCTCCATACTGTCTCCGCGAGCTGTTAATATCCTCGCCCTCTCAGGGTTGATGCCCCTGGCTTTGAGCCAACCGCGCTGGAACGCTAGATACTCCAAGGGGTCTTCTGTTTCTGCAAGGCGGCCATCGCCCGCAGATGCCTCAATATCGAGGCGGGGAACTAGGGCGAATTCCGGTGATATCTGGCCCTTCATCTCCACCGCAAATGTCATGCCATCACCCGTTGCCACGATATCTAGATCGTTGCGATCGGGCGCCCGCGTGATCGTGTTTCGGGCCACACCCGCCATCACGCCAGCGACGAGCCACTCAAAGTCAGCATCGGCCTTTTGAGCAATTCTGAACGCCCGATCTGCCGTGGGCACCTTTCCTTCGAGATATGCGCGCATCGACGCCTCAGGCACCTCGCAGCGTTTCGCGAACGCGTTTACCGAATCATTGCCTAGCAGCTCGCGAAGTCTCGCGCCAAACCCTTCATCAAAGCCTTCTTTCACGAACCCTCCCTAACTCTGACGCTCGGTCAGAGTGTGAAATTTGGGCGCAAACCTCCCATAAATCGCTGATTTATCTACACATTTCGGCTACTCGCGATATTTCGCGAGGTAGGAAAAGTCTGACGTCGATTTTCGCGAACTATTATTGATTTGTTCGCGATTTTCAGCGAATATGTCGTTGCAACATTGTTTGAACGCCGTTTGAACACCGACACCCACGCCAACGACCTTTCGCAGAGGTCAGAAAAACAGGGAGCCACCATGACGACCACTAAGAAGTGGGATCGCCGGGCCATCAAAGACGAGCTGCTCCGCCAGAACAAAACACTGACGGGGATCGCACGCGATAAGGGCCTCAACGAGAGCGCTTGCCGCCAGGGCATCATTGGCGCGAGCCGCAAAGGGGCCGAGGCGATTGCCGAGGCTCTTGGCGTTCCGTTCCGCGAGATGTTTCCCGATAGCTACACGCTCGGTCGTCACGATGGGGAGGAGACTAGCAGCAAGCCGGCGCCCCGCGATAGCGCAAAAGCCCAACGTGCAGTTGACAACGCACAGAGGGTCGCATGAACGCTGTGTCTAAAATCTCGCATGGCGTGAACATCATTCCGCAGCCTACCACGGGTAGCCTGCGCGCGATCGACCTTGCCTCAATCGACGTCCTGCCGAATCATCGCAAGCCTGATCCGGATTGGGTTTCTGCAATCCGTGACGACATGCGCATCCACGGACAGCACACTCCTATTCAAGTCGTCGAATTCGGCGAGCGCTTCCGGCTGATTAAGGGCCTGCGGCGCATGCTCTCCGTCGAGCAGCTCGGGCTCATCCATATCGATGCCTTCGTGCAATCGCCCGCCGAATTCAGCACCGACGCCGCGCTGCAACTCCGCCAAATTAGTGCGCAGATTATGCGCCGCGAGCTTTCGGTTCTCGATCGCGCAATCAACGTATCCGCTTGGCGTGGCATCTACGAAACGACCTCCGGCATGATCCGGCCAGGGCGAAAGGCAATTAGGGGCAAATTTGCCCCTAATTCGGAAGAGGCCCTCGACGAGCATTCCGAACTCTTCGCTGGCACCTTCTCCGAGGCTGCACAGCGCGCCTTGGGCCTCAACAAGGATGCGGTAAAACGCTACCTGCGCATTGCCCGGATCGACGGCGCGGTTGTCGATCGGGTCGCGCTTCATGCCATCGCCGACAATCAATCCGAATTGCTGGCGCTTGCCGCTGAAACGGCGGACCGGCAGGTGGCGATTGCCGACCTGCTTTTGTCTCAGCCGGCAGGCGCCAGCAACGTCGCGGGCGCGCTGTTTATCATCGACGGCAAGCTGCCGAAGGCCGCTCTGGCGCCTTGGGAGACCTTCTCCGAACGGTTCACAAACCTGAAGGAGCCGGATCAGGAGCGGTTCTTCGAAATCCACACCGCCGCGATCGAGCGGTGGCAAGCGAAGCGAGGCAACTGATGGCCCGCCAGCGCGACCCCTTCACGGTCGATCTCTTCAGCGAACTCAAGCCAGCCCCCGTCGTCGATCGCTTCGACGGCGAGGAGGTCAAGGCGTGGTCGCTGGCCGGTCGACTGGCGAAGGCGGTCGCGCTGACGATGGAGAACAGCGGCAAGACCCGCGAGCAGATCGCCACCGAGATGTCAGAGGTCACGAAGGCCAATGTCTCGAAGGCCATGCTTGACGCCTATGCCAGCCAAGCCCGCGAGCAGCATTCTATTTCCGCCTTGCGCCTTGCCGCGCTGGCGATCGTCACCGGTGATGCCCGAGCCTTCAACACGCTTCTCGAAGAGGCCGGGCTGATCGTCGTTCCTAGCAAATACGAGGCACTCCTCCGCCGCGAACGAGCACGGGAACTGCTCGAAAAGCTGGAGCGCGAGGAGAAGGCCGCAGACGCCGAATGGAGGGCCAAACGTTGAGAGAGCTTTTCCGATACCTCGAATTTCGCGACATCGTGGCATTTGCCGCGATCATCGCCTTCCTCATCGTGGCACTCGGCTACGCTGACGCCATCACTGACGCCATCACTGTCGCGAGGATCACGCGATGATCCAGCTTTCAGAGCGCGAAGTGGTGATGCTGGTGATGATCTTCATCACGACCGTCTGGGCGCTGAGCGCCACGCTGATCGCCGTCCATCTGACCGGTCGCCGCAGCATCATTCGTTGGGTCATCGACGACGTGCGCCGCACCTTCCGAGGTGATGCATGAGCAAAATCTCCATCATCGGCCAGATTGCCGAAATCGATCGCGAGATCGGCATACGCCAGAACGTCTACCAGAAGCAGATCAGTGCCGGGAAGATGCGGCAGGCCGAGGCGGACATGCTGATGCAGCGCATTCAGGCCGTCCGCGCCACGCTGGTCTTCTGCCAGGAGAACGAGGCGGACATCCGGGCTTACATCGCCGCGAAAAGGGCAGGCCCGGCATGAAAATCTGGCTTACCGCACGCGAGATCGCCGAGGAGCAGCTGCCCGAGCTGCCGAAGACCGAAAGCGCCATCATCCGCCTCGCCAAGCGCGCCGGCTGGAACACGCACCCCTGCTACGTCCGCGTCCGTACCGCTGTCGGCGGCGGGCTGGAATACGATTACCACATTCTGCCCACGCTGGCGCAGGTTGCCTACGCGCAGCGTCATATGGTTGTCGGCGCCGAAGTCGCCGATAGCGCGGCGCCCGAAGCCCAATCGACAGCCGTTTCCCTGACCGACCGTGCCGCTCACGAGCGCGATGCACGCCTTGCCGTGCTCGGCGCATTCGATCGGTTTGCCAAAGGTATGCGGCTGCACCAGCGGGCCTGCATGCAGATCTTCTGCGACCGCTATCAGATGGGCATGATCAAGGTGGACGATTGGGTCAAAGACCTCATCCCGTCTGTTTCGAAGCGCTCGATCGCGCGCTGGCGCAAAGCCAAATCCGAAGGCGTTGCAGATGACCTCGGGGTAGACCGCTCGGCTGCGCGCGCCGGTACCGGCCTCCTCGACACGGCGAACGACGGCATGGTGCGGGATTTCGTGCTCGCCTGGATCGCCTCGGCGCCGCATCTGTCGGCCGATACGATCCGCGGATATTGCAAGGATCGCTTCGGCGACGAGATCTCCGATCGCAACGGCGTCTTGAAGCCGCTCCCGCCAGGGCGCACGTTTCAGCACTTCATCAAGGGTTTGAAGGCCTCTGAAAAGGTCGTTCTGACCAAGATCACGAACCCCGACAAGTTCAAGTCGGCCATGAAGCTGTCGGGTACCGGCACCTATCGCCATATCAAGGACCCGAATGCGCTTTGGATGATCGACGCTTCGCCGGTCGATGCGCTCTGCACCGATGGCCGGCACTCGCTTTACGCCTGCATCGACATTGCCACACGCCGTCTCGTCATCACGCTTTCGAAGACGCCCCGCGCATCCGCTGTCGGTCTCATGATGCGCAAGGCCATTCTCAAATGGGGCGTGGCCAAGGTCATCAAGACGGACAACGGATCGGATTTCGTGGCCGTCTCCATCAAGCGGCTGTTCGCGAACCTCAATATCGATCCGGACGTTTCCGACGCCTATAGCCCCGAGCAGAAGGCGCATGTCGAACGCGTCATCAAGACGTTCCAGCACGAAGTTTGCCCGCAGCTGCCGGGCTATATCGGGCATTCGGTCGCCGATCGGAAAGAGATCGAAGGACGGAAGTCTTTCGCTCAACGCCTCGGCGCCGACGAAAAGGAACTCTTCGAAGTCTCGCTCACCGCCGAGCAGCTGCAGCGCCATATCGATGATTGGCTGGACTACAAATACCACGAGCGCGGGCACGGTGGCCTGAAGGATCAGACACCCAATGCCGTAGCCGCAGCCTCGACGACCGAGATCCGTCGCGTCGACGAGCGCGCGCTCGACGTCCTGTTGATGCCGGTGGCCGGCAAGGACGGCCGGCGCACCATGACCAAGCAGGGTCTGAAGATCGACCACTTCTACTACCTCACGGGCGCGATCATGGTCGGCACGGAAGTTTTCGTGCGCCTCGATCCGCTCGACATGGGCAAGGTCTATGCCTTCTCCCTGGAGGACGGCCGCTTTCTCGATATGGCGATCTGCCCCGAACTCTCCGACGTCAATCCGGCAGAATATGTCCGCGCCCAGAAGCAGGTGCAGGCCGAGCTGCTGCGCGAAAACGAGCGGAAGATCAAAGCGGACATTCGCGAGCTGAAGAAGGGCCCATCCGGCATCGAGCGGACGATCCGCCTTGCAAAGCGGGAAGCGGCCGAGCGTGCAGCCCAGAACGCCAACGTCATCGCGTTGCCAAAGCGCGAGGGACAGCATCGCACGCCAGCGATCGTTGCCGCTCTCGATGTGCATGCGGGCCCGAAGGCCGCGCCGTCGCATGCCAGCGATGCCCAGCGCGAGATTGTCCTCGCCGATCTGGCGCCGCCACGCGCCTTCGAGAACGTCACACCCATTCGCACCGAACCCACGCCCGCCCAACGCTTCCGCACTGCGCTCGAGATCGAGCGGCGGCACGCTGCCGGCGAACTGGTCGATGCGGAACAGCTCATCTGGTTCGGATCGTACCGCGAAAGCGCGGAATACAAGGCGGCTCGGGCCATGTGGGAAGACTTCGGCGATCAGGCGCCGGGACTGCGTACCTGAATGAAAACGCCCCGCTGGCGGCAACCAGCGGGGCGGTACTGAAGATCAAACTGAAGGACTGAAAGATGAATGCAATGACACAACCTGTCAATCCCGGCTTCGGCTCGGTGGCGCCCCTGAAGAACGTCGCCGAATGCATGGCCGTCGCACAGAAGATCATCGACCGCCCGGCCGGCGTCGATGGCCTCGGCCTGTTCTACGGCCCGAGCGGCTACGGAAAGTCCAAGGCCAGCCAGTATGTCCAGAACAAGTTCAAGGCGATCTACATTGAGGTCTTCGAGTACTGGAACAAGCAGAAGCTCTGCAAAGCGATCCTGTCGGAACTCGGTGTCGCCAACCCCAAGGGCACCTTCATCGAACTCATGGACCAAATCCTGCGCACGCTGCAGGACGATCCGAACCGGCTTTTGATCATCGACGAGGCCGACAAGCTGATCGACAAGCACATGATCGAATTTGTGCGCGACATCTACAAAGGCGCCCGCATTCCGGTCCTGCTGGTCGGCGAGGAGCGACTTCCCGACAAGCTCAAGGCCTACGAGCGGTGCGAAAACCGGGTCACCGGCTTTGGCATGGCGAACCCCTGCGACCTTACCGACGCGCAACATCTCGCTCGCATCTACCAGCGCCAGCTATCGGTTTCCGATGATCTGCTCGGCCACATCGTGCACGAGACGAATGGCGTGACCTCCCGTGTCGTGACGTCGCTCGCCGAGGTCGGCCAATGGGCGCGCGCCAACCAGCTCCTGGAAGTGGACCTCAAGGCCTATTCCGGCTCGATCTTCACCGGCCGCGCGCCGCGTCGGAGGTAGGCCCATGAAGACGCTTTTGATGCTTACGGTCTCCGACGCCAAGCCGCTCCGCCATGGCATGGACTATTTGTGGTCGCTGATCCTCGACCTCACGCGCGAGACGGACACCTTCACCTACCATGACGTTCGCGGCCGGTGCGACCAATCGCATCTGGTCCGTGTCCGCCTCGACCTCGTCAAGCTGGTGAATGCCGGCTTCCTCGCGCGCCTGCCGGCGTCGAAACCAAAGGGGCCGCGTCCCTTTCGGCTGATCAAACGCCAAAGCACCACGCCAGCCTTGACCACCGGTGCCACCGGCGAAAGCAAGGTAGGGCTCGGTATCCAGAACATGTGGAACGTGATGCGGCGCTCGCGCGGCGGCTTCACCGTCGCCGATCTCGCCATCGACGCCAGCACGGACGACGTCACGGTCAGCCATCAGCATGCCAAGCAGTACTGCCGGATGCTGGAGCGCGCCGGCATCATCAGAAAACAGCGGCTCGGTCAGCGTGGCGTCGGCCGAAACATCTTCATCCTGCTCGGCTCGGCCAATACCGGGCCAAAAGCACCGCGCCGTTACAAGAGCACGATGATCTTCGACGAGAATCAGAACCGTGTCGTCGGCCCGGTCGAAGCCGAGGAGATCGCGCCATGACGCCGATCGCTCGCCCTCTCACGGATTACGTCGAAAAGGCCGCGACCGCATGGAACGACGCGGCTCCGGACTGGATTGTCGCGCTGGCGGAAGCCTGCTCGAAATCCAGCCAGAGTGCCGTCGCCAAGAAGGTCGGCTATTCCGCGCCGACGCTGAGTGCCGTGCTCGGCAATGCCTACAAGGGCAATATGGCCAAGGTCGAGGAGGCTGTTCGTTGGCAGCTCATCGGCGAAACGGTGCCATGCCCTGTGCTCGGCACCCTCCGCAAAACCGAATGCCTGGAATGGCAGGCCAAGCCCTACGCGGCGACATCATCGCACCGCGTGGCCATGTACCGCGCCTGCCGTGACAGGTGCCCCCATAGCCGCATCGCTACCGCCAACGAGGAGACAGCATCGTGACCGACTTCGTATCGACCGAACTGAAAAAGATCGCCGCCCGCTTCTCCGACCACGACCACGAGGGACTGGTGCTCACGGGCGATGACGCCCGTGAGCTTGCCATTCACCTGCGTGCCGTTGGCTCGGCTGCGTTTCTCCTCGAGCGCGAGGTGATGCGCTACCGCAAGGCTGACGTCGAGCGCCAGGCGCGCGATCGGCTTGCCGCAGCCTCGGGCAGGTTCAGCGCCAACATTCTGCAATTCCCCAAACCCAACTGACTTCAACCCTGTGCAGCGGCGGCGTGCCGCACTCTTCAAACCAGCTTCAAAAGGAATTCCCCAGTGGACGTAGTAATCACCGCAGATAAGCCCACCGAGCCCCGACAGATCGAAATCGAAGGCGCAACGTACATCGAGGACGTGCGCGGGCGCTTCGTGCCAGAAGCCATGTATCGCGCCGCCGCACAGGTGAAGATGGAGCCGGCGATCATCGAGCTTAACGGTCGGCCCGGTATGATGGATGCCACTGGCAAGTGGGTACCGATCGCCCTAGTGAAGCCCGCGAACGTTCTTGAAGACGAGATAGTCCGCAAGTGCATCGCCTTCGCCCTCGATGCCAGCGCCTCGCTCTCTCGCCTTCTCGGCCATACCAAATTCGACCTCGGCTCCTACGACGCCCTCCTGGAGCAGGAATACGGCGTCACGAAGCGGGGCGAGAAGGGCAACGCGACGTACTACAGCTATGACGGCCTCTATCGTGTCCAGGTGCAGGTCGCGACCCTGATCGACTTCGGACCCGAGCTGCACATCGCCAAGAGCCTTGTGGACGAATGCATCAACGACTGGTCCGCCGATAGCCGCGTTGAGCTTCAGGCGCTCGTCACGAGGGCATTCAATGTCGACCAGGAGGGCACGCTCAACCGGTCAGAAATCTATCGCCTTCTCCGTTACGAAATGTCCGACCCGCGCTGGAAGCGCGCCATGGACGCTATCCGCGACGCCATGCGGCCGATCGGCTCTAAGGAGTACATCCGCTTCGGCCGACGCGCCGACGTGAAGGCGAAGTGGGAAACCATCTCCCTTGATTTCGCTCGGGCGTGAGGGCGGGACCATGGCCACACGCACCGCAAAAATTGGCTTTCGTCGTCTTCGGGGTAAATTCACCCCGAAGCGCGCCCACGCTTTTTGCATGACCCGCGTCGGTCAGATCGAGCTGCTCCTCGAAGAAATCGCATCGGCCTACAACGACGTCGATCAGACCGTCGTCGCGGAATGCGACAGCCTTCGCGACGAGGCGCTGCCGGCGCTCACTCGCACACTCGACGAGGCGCTTGAAGAGGGGCGAACGCTATGACCCGTGCCCTCGCGAAGGTTCGCGCGGACAAACTCCGCGCCCAAACACGGTGCCCGGTCTGCGGCGCTAACCGCATCGACGCGCTCGGCAAGCCCGGCGCGCCATCCATGTATTGCGTCTATGCATGCTCGGCGGAGTTTCAGGTGGATGGCAACGGGGAGATCATCCCCGCCACCATCTGCCCGGCCTCGTCCTATGTCGCCGCCCGCGCCCTCAATGCCGAGAGCCGCACCGAAATCGAAACGGCAGGTGCGGCATGAGACATTTCCACGATATCGAAGAGATGGCCGGCGCGCTCGCCGCCGAGGCCGAAAAACTCGGCGGTGAGATCGAGCACCGCGACGGGGGTGTCTTCTTCGTCGTCAAGACCGATTGCGAATGCGGCGCGCACTCCGTCTCCGAGGTCAACCTGACCGATCTCGCCTCCACCATCTGGGAGAGCCTGTCATGAACGTTTCTCGCGAAGAAGCCGTGCGCTTCCTTGAGTGCGCCACCCGCAATTGGTCGAAGGTCCCGCCGCTGTCGGAAGATGACCTTGGTGACGTGGCAACCGAACTTCTGCGCTTTGCCATTGCAAAACGCAAAGAAGACCTGCCCGCCGTCGCATCCGTGGGAGGCAGTCCCTTGCTAGATTGGGCTGTCTCCAAATGGAACTCCGAAGTGAAGAACCGGCCTTTGGCGAATGTTCATCGGCGCTCGCTGGATGACACGTGGCGTCAGGTTATCCGCTGGGCTGGTGGCGATCCTGACGCCCTACTAGGCCCCTCGCATGATGCCCTCCTTTCCGCCCTAGCCGCATCTGGAAATGGGAGCGGCGAATGAAAAAGCCTTCACTCACACAGCGCAAAATCCTCGAAACCGCCGCTGGCCTCGCCAACCATCGTCCGCACGGTCGGTCGCAGCACGGCGGCTGGAGCAGCGCCTACCTCGTATGCCGGCATAACAACTGGACCGAC
>CBFGOD010000062.1:0-13719 GCA_965650295.1 uncultured Shinella sp.
TTGCGATAGGTATCGACCTTGAACGTCTTCTTCCTGCCCGGCGGCACGGAGATGTCGAGATAGACCGGCTCTGCGGCAATGCCATCGACCGGGCCCTTCTTGCCCCAGAAGTCACCGGTGATGATGCGGGCGGCGGTACCATCGTCATCGACCACGACGGGAATGTCGGCGCCCTTGACGTCTTGATAGCGCGGCGCGGTCATCTTCAGCGACGAGGGCAGGTTGGCCCAGAGCTGGAAGCCGTGCATCTTGCCGGCGAAATCGCCGCGCGGCATTTCCTGATGCAGGATGCCGCTGCCGGCGGTCATCCACTGCACGTCGCCGGCACCCATCACGCCGTGATTGCCGAGGCTGTCGCCGTGTTCGACGGAGCCGGCAAGCACATAGGTGATGGTCTCGATGCCGCGATGCGGATGCCAGGGAAAGCCGCGGATGTAATCCTGGGGATCGTCGTTGCGGAAATCGTCCATCATCAGGAAGGGATCGGTCATCGACGGATCGCCGAAACCGAAGACCCGGTGCAGCTTCACGCCGGCGCCTTCCATGGCGGGGCGGGCGATGCTTTCGTGTTTGACGGGGCGTATGGACATGGGGAAGTCCTTTCGTTTGGAGTGTTGGAGCCCTTATACGCTCCGGCCATCGTTCACGAAATCTGGCCGCCACAGAACGGACTGTTCACAAAATCCTGTTCCGCCGGAAACTGCCCTGCGCGGCTTCTGTCATCAGAATGACACGCATGGTGTCGCCCCGTTTACATTCGTTAACGCATTTTTACCCATTTGCGTTGAAAATCCGGGCAATGCCATGGTTAATGCGTCGTATCTCACACCGGTTCGCGCCGGTCCAAACAAGCGGGAAGTGTCATGTGCCGTTGGGCAGCCTATCGCGGAGAGCCGCTTTTCCTTGAGGAACTGGTGTCCTCGCCCGCGCACTCGCTGATCGAACAATCCCACTGCGCCACCCGCGCCAAGACGGCCACCAACGGCGACGGTTTCGGCATCGCCTGGTATGGCGAGCGCCCGGAGCCCGGCCGCTACCGCGATATCCTGCCTGCCTGGTCGGATTGTAACTTGCGCAGCATCGCAAGCCAGGTCCGCTCGCCGCTGTTCCTCGCTCATGTGCGGGCTGCGACCGGCGGCGGCACGCGGCGCGACAATTGCCATCCCTTCGTCAACGGCATCTGGTCCTTCATGCACAATGGCCAGATCGCCGATTTCGAGCATCTGCGCCGGCCGCTCGAAACCATGCTCGACAACGATCTCTATCACGCCCGCACCGGCTCGACGGATTCCGAACTGCTGTTCCTGCTGGCGCTGCAATTCGGTCTGGCGCGCGATCCGCTCGGCGCGATGGCCGAGACCATCGCCTTCGTCGAGCGTCTCGCCGCCCATCTCGAACGTCATGTGCTGGTGCGCTTCACCGCCGCCTTCACGGATGGCAAGCAGCTCTATGCCGTGCGCTACGCGACGGACTACAAGGCCCCGACGCTCTATGCCGCGCCGATGGGCGAGACGGGCGGCTATTGCCTCGTCTCCGAGCCCTTGAACGACGATACGGAAGCCTGGGTGGAAATCCCCGATGGCAGCGCCGTGGTGCTCGGCGAAAACGGCGTCGATGTGCGCATCTTCTCGCCCGCCGGCCGCCCGGCCAGCGCCATGGACGCGAAGCTCAGCCTCGTCAAGTAAGCCGCGCGGCGATCCAGCCCGCGAGGCGGTCCGCCACGTCATCCTTGGAGAGGTCCGGCCAGGCCTCGATGCCTTCGGCGGTGATCAGCTTCACGCTGTTGCGTGTGCCGCCCATGATGCCGGTTTCCGGCGAGACGTCATTGGCGACGATCAGGTCCGCGCCCTTCTTCTGAAGCTTGACGCGGCCGTTGCTCTCCACATCCTGCGTTTCCGCGGCAAAGCCAACGACGACGTTCGGGCGTTTCTTGTGATGGCCAACGGTCTTCAGGATATCGGGATTTTCCGAAAGCATCAGTGGCGGCGGGCCTTCGCCCGGCTGTTTCTTGATCTTTTCAACGTTCGGCGTGGCCACGCGCCAATCGGCGACGGCGGCGACCATCACGGCGATATCGGCGGGCAGCCGGGCCAGTACGGCGTCGAGCATCTCGGCCGCCTGCTCGACATGGATGACCTTCACGCCCTTGGGGTCGGGGATCGTGACAGGGCCGGACACGAGCGTCACATCCGCACCGAGCCGGGCGAGGGCGGCGGCAATGGCATGACCCTGCCGGCCGGAGGAGCGGTTGGCGATGTAGCGTACGGGGTCGATCGGCTCATGCGTCGGGCCTGACGTCACCACGGCCGTGCGGCCGGCGAGCGGCTTTGCGCCGCCATCGAGCAGGCCCTCGACGGCCGCGACGATCTCCAGCGGCTCGGCCATGCGCCCGAAGCCGGCTTCGCCGCTTTCCGCCATCTCGCCGGCATTGGGGCCGATGAAGGCGATGCCATCCTTGCGCAGCGTCTCGACATTGCGGCGCGTCGCGGCATGCGCCCACATTTTCGGGTTCATGGCCGGCGCCACCAGAACCGGGCGGTCGGTGGCGAGCAGCACGGTGGAAGCGAGATCGTCGGCAAGGCCGTTCGCCATCTTGGCCATCAGGTCGGCCGTGGCGGGCGCGACGACGATCAGGTCGCAATCGCGCGCCAGCCGGATATGGCCGACATCCTGCTCGTCCTCGCGGGAAAAGAGCTCCGTATAGACATGGCCCGACGACAGCGCGCCAACGGCCAGCGGCGTCACGAATTGCTGCGCGCCCGCCGTCATGACCGGCCGTACTTCCGCGCCGCGCTCGCGCAGGCGGCGGATGAGGTCGAGGCTCTTATAGGCGGCGATGCCGCCCGATATGACGAGGAGAATGCGTTTTCCTGAAAGCGGCATGGCAAGTCCCGGGCTCGAGAGGCGCAAGACCGACCCCGGAGAGGACGGTCATCCCGTCCTACCCCGTTGCCGCAGCATTTCCAAGCCTTGGCCGGCGCGGATGCCTTAGTGGCAGACCTTCACCTTCTTGATGATGAGGTTGCCGTAATAGTCGTATTTCTTGATTTTCTTCCAGAAACACTTCGGCTTGTGGCCATAGTAATGGGTCACGAATTCGACGGTGCCGGTGGTCTGGAGACCCGACCCGTCCGGCATCCTGCCGGCAAAGGCGGGTGCGGCGAAGCTGCTGAAGGACAAGGCGGCAATGGCGGATAAAAGCATGATCTTGCGCATGGGACGGCTCCCCTTTGGCCCCTGGAGAATACGGTCTGCACTGCAATGCGCCGGTTGTTCCGGCCTTGCTAAAGTAACACCTTCACGCGTTGCCGCAAGTCGTCGCAGCGGGCCAAGACGGGGTGTTTCCGCGCTCAGGTGCCTTCGTCGGGAATGTTGAGCACATGGCCGCAGGCCTTGCAGTGCACGGCATCGGCTTCATGGCGCGAGAGGCCGCATTGCGGGCAGGGGAAGTTTACCTTGTAAGGCCGGACGATCGCCTGCGCGAGGCGCACGAAAAGCGAGATGCCGACGATCATCGTGACGATCGAGGTGAGTTTTCCAAGCGTGCCGGGCAGCGTGATATCGCCGAAGCCCGTCGTCGTGACCGTCGCGACGGAGAAATAGAGCGCATCGACGAAACCCTCGAAGCCATCGGCGCCGTAGAAGAAGTTGCTGTAGACGAAGCCGGTGACGAGGAAGAGGAAGACGAGAAAGTTGACGCAGGCCTGGATGACGTCTTCCAGATAGCCATAGCCGACACGCCGCAAGAGCACCGTCACGAGTTTGCTCTGGCTGATCGCCCAGATGCGCAGGACGCGCAGGAAGGCGAAGTTGTGCAGCTGGTTTGGAAAGAGCAGCGTGCCGAGAATGACGATGTCCACCCAGGTCATCGGCCGTAGCAGCCAGTAGCGCAGGTTCGGCGCAATCAGCGCTCGTGCGGCAAGCTCGAAGGCGATGACCGCCGCAATCGCATAGTCGACGATGACATAGGCCGGGCCGGTGCGCAGGTACGGCCCGGCGATGAAGAAGACGAGCACGGCGACGTCTATGAACAGCATCGCCAGCTGAAACCGCACCGCCTCCCGGTCCCGCCCGAAATACAGCCCGCGCAACTGCCGCCGCGCCCGTTCGAGAAAGGGTCGCGGTTCGGTCACGCTCAGCGGTTTTTCGGTCATGGCGGAAAGACTAGCGCCGGACTGGCGCCGGTCAAGTTCAGCCGAGTTTCCAGGCGATATAGACCAGCGTTGCCGCAATAACCCAGAGCGCGATGCGCCCCGAGCGGCCATGACGGGCTTCCGAACGGCCGATGGCTTCGGCGGTTTCCGCATCGAACCGCAGGCCTTTTTCGGCCATCGAGGTCAGGTCCTGCGAGAGTTTTTCGGCCTTGGCAGCGATCTCCGGGGCGGCTTCGGCGAGGCGGAGGGCGGCATGGGCGCCGTCGCGCAGGTCGGTCAGCAGGCGTTTCGGGCCGAGATTGTCGCGGATCCAGTCGCCGACGACGCCTTCGGAGGCCTTCCACATGTTAAAGCGCGGGTTCAGCGTGCGCGACACGCCTTCCACCACGACCATGGTCTTCTGCAGCATGACGAGCTCGGTGCGGGTCTCCATGTCGAAGAGTTCCGTCACCTCGAAGAGCAGGGTGAGCAGCTTCGCCATCGAGATCGTCTCGGCCGGCTGACCATGGATCGGCTCGCCGATGGCGCGGATCGCCTGGGCGAAGCTTGCCGTATCGTGGTGCGAGGGCACGTAGCCGGCCTCGAAGTGCACGTCGGCGACGCGCTGGTAATCGCGGGTGATGAAGCCGTAGAGGATTTCGGCGAGGAAGCGGCGCTCCTTCTTGCCGAGCCGGCCGACGATGCCCATGTCGACTGCGACGATGACCCCTTGCGGATCGACGAACAGATTGCCCTGGTGCATGTCGGCATGGAAGAAGCCGTCGCGCAGCGTGTGGCGCAGGAAGGACTGGATCAGCGTGTCGGCGAGCCTGTTGAGGTCGTGGCCGGCGGCGCGCAGGCCCTCGACATCCGACATCTTGATGCCGTCGATCCATTCCATGGTGACGACGTCGCGTCCGGTGCGCTCCCAGTCGACCTTGGGCACCCGGAAGCCGGGATCGTCATCGGTGTTCTCGCCGAGTTCCGAAAGGGCTGCGGCCTCCAGACGAAGGTCCATCTCGACCTTCGTCGTCTGCTCCAGTGTGCGCGTCACTTCGACCGGCTTGAGGCGGCGCGTGTTGGGCAGGATGGTTTCCTGAAGATGCGCTGCCGCATACATCGCTTCGAGATCGTGGGCGAAACGCTGGCGCACGCCGGGGCGGATGACCTTCACCGCGACCTTGCGCTCGCCATTGGCATCGCGCACCGTCGCGGGATGGACCTGCGCGATCGACGCGGCGGCGACGGGGTCGCCGAAATCCACATAGAGATCGTCGAGCGTGCGGCCGAGCGAACCCTCGACCGTGGCGACGGCCGCGTCCCGCGGGAAGGTGGCCATGCGGTCCTGCAGGGCGGAAAGCTCCACCGCGATCTCGGCGCCGACCACGTCGGGGCGTGTCGCCAGGAACTGGCCCATCTTCACATAGGAGGGGCCGAGGCGCTCGATGGCGCGGGCAAGCCGGTCGCCGCGGTCTTCGCGCGAGGCCTTACGGCGCTCCAGCAGGCCGGCAAAGGCGTGTGCGGTGCGGGCAAGCGGCGGCATGCCCTCGGTGGGCAGCGCCGAGACGACGCCCTCGCGCACGAGAACCCAGCCCACGCGGGCAAGGCGAAGATAGGCGCCGATCATACTCATGCGGAACGATGCTGTCTGGAGGAGGGGCGGGCCATGCTCAGAGCTTCCAGCCCGAATGCAGCGCGGCGATACCGCCGGTGTAATTGGTGTAGTTCACGCGCGAAAAACCGGCGGTGCGGATCATCGCGGCGAAATCTTCCTGGTTGGGGAACTTGCGGATCGATTCCACGAGATACTGGTAAGGCTCGGCATCGCCGGTGATCATCTTGCCGAATTGCGGGATCGCGTTGAACGACCAGGCGTCATAGACCTTGTCGAGCAGCGGCATTTCGACTTCGGAGAATTCCAGCACCAGCAGGCGCCCGCCGCGCTTCAGCACCCGGTAAGCTTCCGACAGCGCGACATCGATGCGCGGCACGTTACGGATGCCGAAGGCGATCGTATAGGCGTCGAAGCTGTTGGCCTCGAAGGGCAGGTCTTCGGCATTGGCCTCGACGAAATCGAGATTGGCCGACAGCCCCTTCTTCGCCGCACGGTCGGCGCCGACACCGAGCATCGAGCCGTTGATGTCGAGCACGGTGGAGTGCGCCAGGCGATCGGAGGCCTCGATGATGCGGAAGGCGATATCGCCGGTGCCGCCGGCAACGTCGAGCGTCCTGTAGGCGGCATCCTTGCGCGGGTTGAGGCTTGCGATCATCGCGTCCTTCCAGGCCCGGTGCAGGCCGGCGGACATGACGTCGTTCATGATGTCGTAGCGCTTGGCGACCTTGTGGAAGACGTCGTTGACCAGCGCCTGCTTTTCGCCCTCGCGAACCTCGCGAAAGCCGTAGGAGGTTGCCATGCCGCCATCTGCGGATGTGCGCTGTTCCGTCATCATCGTCTCCATGGGCCGGTCTGTCGCAGCTCTATCGCCACTTAGACCATAGCGATTTGGCTTTGGCCGCGCTATCTGAACGCTTCGCCGGGTATATAGGACATAGATTGCCGAGAGGGAAATGCCGGAGCGCGGCAAATGCGCCCAAGGTTAAATCCCGTTCAAGGAGACGAACATGCCGGAACTGCCGGAAGTGGAAACGGTCAAGCGCGGCCTCGCCCCCGTCATGGAGGGAGCGCGGATCCGCCGTGCGGAGCTGCGCCGTCCCGATTTGCGTTTTCCCTTTCCGCCCGCCTTCGCCGAAAAGCTCGAGGGGCGGCGCGTCACCTCGCTTGGCCGGCGTGCCAAATATCTGCTGATCGATCTCGAGGGCGGCGATGTCGTCATCGCCCATCTCGGCATGTCCGGCTCTTTCCGGGTGGAGGGGGCAGACGCCGTCGAGGCGCCCGGCGATTTCCACATGCCGCGCAGCAAGGACACGCGCCACGACCACGTCGTCTTCCATCTGGAGACACCGGAGGGCGAGCGCCGCGTCGTCTATAACGACCCGCGCCGCTTCGGCTTCATGGATCTCGCCAAGCGCGAGGACATTGCCGCTCACGCCTTCTTCCGCGATCTCGGCGCCGAGCCGACGGGCAACACGCTCGATGCCGATTACATCGCCGCAAAATTTCGCGGCCGGCAGACGCCGCTGAAGGCGGCGCTGCTCGACCAGAAGAACATTGCCGGTCTCGGCAATATCTATGTCTGCGAGGCGCTGTGGCGCGCGCATCTGTCGCCGGAACGCCATGCCGGCACGCTTGTGACGGCGGCCGGCAAGCCGAAGAAGGAGCTTCTCGCGTTGACCGAGGCGATCCGACAGGTGATTGCCGACGCCATCGAGGCCGGAGGCTCGACGCTGCGCGACCATATCCGTGCCGATGGCTCGCTCGGCTATTTCCAGCACTCGTTTTCCGCATACGATCGCGCCGGGGAGCCTTGCCGGACACCGGGCTGCACGAGCACGATCGGCCGCATCGTGCAGAGCGGGCGATCGACGTTCTACTGCGCCGACTGCCAGAAGTAATTCAAGAGGAGAGACACATGGCCTATGAAACCCTGCTGGTGGAGACGCGCGGACGTGTCGGCCTCATCACGCTCAACCGGCCGCAGGCGCTGAATGCGCTGAACCGCAAGCTGCTGGAGGAGCTGAAGAGCGTTCTCGCCGGCTTCGAGGCGGATGCCGGTATCGGCGCCATCGTCCTTACCGGCTCGGAAAAGGCCTTTGCCGCCGGCGCCGATATCAAGGAAATGCAGCCCTACGGCTTTGCCGAGGCCGTGGTCGAAGACCTTGCTGCCGGCTGGGATGAGGTTGCCGCCTGCCGTAAGCCGATGATTGCCGCCGTCAGCGGCTTTGCGCTGGGCGGCGGCTGCGAGGTCGCCATGATGTGCGATTTCATCATTGCCTCGGAGACGGCGAAGTTCGGCCAGCCGGAAATCACGCTCGGCATCATTCCCGGCATGGGCGGCACGCAGCGCCTGACGCGCGCGCTCGGCAAGTCGAAGGCGATGGACCTGATCCTGACGGGGCGCATGATGGATGCGGCGGAGGCCGAGCGATGCGGTCTGGTGGCCCGCGTCGTCGCGCCGGAAAAGCTCATGGACGAGGCTTTGGCGGCGGCGGAAAAGATCGCGGGCTTTTCGCTGCCTTCGACCATGATGGCCAAGGAGGCGGTAAGCCGCGCCTATGAGACCGTGCTGTCGGAAGGCATGCGTGCCGAGCGCCGGCTCTTCCATGCGCTCTTCGCCACGGAAGACCAGAAAGAGGGCATGACGGCCTTCATCGAGAAGCGCAAGCCGACTTTCGGCAACCGGTGATTCACCCGGGCGGCGTTTCTTGCAGAATCCGCGTTGACGACCCCGCGGTTTCCAGCTATACGCCGCCCACAGTTTGGAAAGCCGAATTCTGAGGTTTTCCGATATTGCTCCCGAATTGCTTGGATGACAGGTCGCAGTGACCCGGCACAGCGAGGGTGGAGTTCGTGTCAGATTTCTGAAGAGAGGCATACATGGCCAATACAACCTCGGCAAAGAAGGCGACCCGCAAGATCGCCGCGCGCACCGCAGTCAACAAGTCGCGCCGTTCGCGCGTCCGCAACTTCATCCGCAAGGTCGAAGAAGCCATCGCTTCCGGCGATCAGGTTTCGGCCGCTGCCGCTCTCAAGGCTGCCCAGCCGGAACTGATGCGCGCTGCCACCAAGGGCGTGCTTCATTCCAACACAGCGTCCCGCAAGGTTTCGCGTCTCGCGAACCGCGTCAAGACGATGACGGCCTGATCAGCTCACAACCAGAGCTATGCAATATTAGCAAAAGCCCGGCGCCTGCGCCGGGCTTTTTGTTTTGTTTTTCGGGCTTGCTATGGTTAACGTGCAAGGCTCGATCATGTCAAAAGAGTGACGAAGAAAACTATTTAAATTCAGTTACTTGCGAGAGGTTATCCCGTTCCGTGGTGCCTTTCGTAGCGGGCGTTTGACAGCAATTTGAGTCAAGCGAATTTTTATTTTTTTCGTTTTTGCAGCGTTGTGAAACTCACCCGAAAACAAAGCCATTGATTCATAATGGATTCTCTTCGGAAGGGGTCTTTCCGAGTCAAAAACGCCTATCCGAGTCAACGCCTGCCCCTTAATTTTGCGTAAAATTCGTGATTGATCTTGGGGCATGATCCTGCCTAAATGCTTTCCACAGGGGGCGCGGACAAAGCCTAAAAATGATCGCCGGCAAGACTGTCTCACAAGGCAGCGGTGGTTGTTTTGTCCTCTGGAACGGAGCGGCCCACGCTTCGTAAAATCATCCAACCGGCAAAGCTTGCCCCAGGTGCCCTGGCACTCTGGAAGAGGCTTTTTGCGACCTTGGTTGCGCCGGATGAAAGCCGCGAGGACGGCGGGATGAACGCGGGCATGCCGGCCGGACGCTCAACGAGGGAGCGGAAGGCATGGCTCACAAACGGACCGATGGGGATCCGGCATGATGCCGGATCTTTCGAGGACCGACTTGTGTTTGGGAACAAGGGACGGTGCCGGAGGTAGGGGGTCGGCACAGTCTGGGGCACCAGAACCCGTCCGGTCGATTGGCTCGACACGGCAGGGGATGGCAAACATGGAAGGCGTCGGCAGGAATGCCGGCGTGGCGAAGAAGCATGAAAGAAGGCGGCAAGATGCAGATGAATACGGCCAGGACGACTGGTGCATTCGCGAACGGGGAAAATGCACTCAAGGCGCTTCCGAAAGAAGAAGTGCACGCGGCGGGGGTTCCATCCGATATGAAGCAGGACGCGATTTTCGAGCGGGTCAGTGCGCGCCTTAAAGCGCAGGTCGGCCCGGACGTCTTCGCGAGCTGGTTCGGCCGCCTGAAGATCCATTCCGTCTCCAAGAGCGTCGTGCGCCTTTCGGTGCCCACGACCTTCCTGAAGTCCTGGATCAACAACCGTTATCTCGATCTCATCACCAGCCTGTTCCAGCAGGAGGATTCCGAAATCCTCAAGGTGGAAATCCTGGTGCGCACCGCGACCCGGGGCGTGCGCCCCGGCAGCCTCGATGAGGCCGTCGCCGTTGCCGAACCCGCACCGCAGGCTCAGCCGCGCCGTGCCGCCGGTGGTCCGCAGCCCGTCGCCAACGCCATTGCCTCCATCGCACCCGCCGCCCAGCCGCGCGCCCAGCACACCGGCCCGCTGTTCGGTTCGCCGCTCGACCAGCGCTATACGTTCGATGCTTTCGTCGAAGGCACGTCGAACCGCGTCGCCCTGGCCGCCGCTCGCACCATTGCGGAAGCCGGTGCCGGTGCCGTGCGCTTCAACCCGCTCTTCGTCCATTCCAGCGTCGGCCTCGGCAAGACGCATCTTCTGCAGGCTATCGCGCTCGGCGCGCTCTCCAGCGCCCGCAATCCGCGCGTCGTCTATCTGACCGCTGAATATTTCATGTGGCGCTTCGCAACCGCGATCCGCGACAATGACGCGCTCTCGCTGAAGGAGACGCTGCGCAACATCGATCTTCTGATCATCGACGACATGCAGTTCCTGCAGGGCAATTCGATCCAGAACGAATTCTGCCACCTGCTCAACATGCTGCTCGATTCCGCCAAGCAGGTCGTCGTCGCCGCCGACCGCGCGCCATGGGAACTGGAATCGCTCGATCCGCGGGTGCGTTCGCGCCTTCAGGGCGGCGTTGCCATCGAAATGGAAGCGCCCGACTACGAGATGCGCCTGGAAATCCTCAAGCGCCGCCTCGCGGCCGCCCAGCAGGAGGACGGCTCGCTCGATATCTCGCCGGAAATTCTAAGCCACGTCGCCCGCAACATCACGGCCAGCGGCCGCGAGCTGGAGGGTGCCTTCAACCAGCTGCTCTTCCGCCGCTCCTTCGAGCCGAACCTGACGGTCGAGCGCGTCGACGAGCTGCTCGGCCATCTCGTCGCCGCCGGCGAGCCGCGCCGCGTGCGCATCGAGGATATCCAGCGCGTCGTTGCCAAGCATTACAACGTCTCGCGCCAGGAACTGGTCTCGAACCGCCGCACCCGCGTCATCGTCAAGCCGCGCCAGATCGCCATGTATCTGTCGAAGACGCTGACGCCGCGCTCCTTCCCGGAAATCGGCCGCCGCTTCGGCGGACGCGATCACACCACGGTTCTGCATGCCGTGCGCAAGATCGAGGAGCTGATCTCGGGCGATACCAAGCTCAGCCACGAGATCGAGCTCTTGAAGCGCCTGATCAACGAATAGTCGCGCTCGAAACCGAGAATTCGGAAAGGGGTCGTTGAGGCCCCTTTCAGCTTCCGCGCACCGCGCGGGCCTCTTCCGTCAGCCATTGCCGCAGGGTCGCGACGGCCGGGCGGTCCAGTGCGCCGGGCGGGTAGACGATGTAATAGGCAAGGCCCGTCGCGACACCCTTCGAAAAGGGTGCGATCAGCCGTCGTTCCTGGATTTCCCGCGCCACCAGCGAGAGGCGCACCAGCACCACGCCATCGCCGGCCTTCGCCGCCTCGATCGCACCATTGCTGTCGGTAAAGACCGGGCCGCGCTGGGCGTCGATCTCGGTGATGCCATTGGATTCCAGCCAGAGCCGCCAGTCCTGCCGGTGCACGTCGTGGATCAGCACATGGTTGCGCAGGTCACCAGGCTCATTGAGCGGTGTCCGCTCGTGCAGGAAAGGGGCGATGACGGGCACGAGATCGTCATCCAGCAGCCGTTCGCTGACCAGCCCCTCATAGCGGCCGAAACCGTGGCGGATCGCGATATCGACGCCGTCGCGGACGAAATCGACGAGGCGGTTGGAGGCGCTGATGCGAATATCGGCGCCGGGCAGACGTTCCTCGAATTTCGGCAGGCGCGGCACCAGCCATTGCGCGGCGAAGGTCGGCGTGCAGCTGATCAGC
Organism: uncultured Shinella sp.; assembly: GCA_965650295.1. GTDB lineage: Bacteria > Pseudomonadota > Alphaproteobacteria > Rhizobiales > Rhizobiaceae > Shinella. Next base: position 11,984 of record CBFGOD010000062.1, read on the forward strand.
AAGGTCGCCGGCGAACGTGCCCGGATCAGCAATTCTTCCGTCGCCTCACGCATCAGCCGGAAGGCCGAGCGCATGGCCTTGAAATATCCCTCGCCATCATCCGTCAGGATCAGCCGGCGCGGCTTGCGCTCGAAAAGCCGCACGCCCAGCGCCTCCTCAAGATCGCGGATCTGCAGGCTGACGGCGCCGGGCGTGACCGAAAGCTCGTCGGCGGCAAGCGTCACGGAAAGATGCCGCGCCGTTGCCTCGAACGCGCGCAGGCCGGACAGGGAGGGAAGACGGCCGTTCATGGTTTAGTTTTTCTCGCTGATATCGGGAAATATGATCGTTTGTCTCAGGCGGGAATTCCCGGAATGATAGCGCAAATTCCGGTGTTTCACATCGGGTCCTTTCATCCGGTTTAGAAAAAATCTTCGAGGAAACCATTATGGCAAACCGTCCCATGACGACGATCGAATGGGGTCTACTCATCGCGCTTTCGGCGCTGTGGGGTGGCTCGTTCCTGTTCAACGGCATTCTCGTGCGCGAGCTGCCGCCGCTCACCATCGTTGCCGGCCGCGTGGCGCTGGCGGCGATCGCGCTCTGGACCATCGTGCGGCTTTCCGGTCATGCGGTGCCGCGCAGCCGCGAGGTCTGGCTCGCCTTTCTCGGCATGGGCGTGCTCAACAATGTCATCCCCTTCTCGCTGATCGTCTGGGGGCAGACGCATATTGCCAGCGGCCTGGCCTCGATCCTGAACGCCACGACGCCGCTCTTCGCCGTCATCGTCGCCCATGTGCTGACGGAGGACGAGAAGATGACGGGCGGCCGGCTGGTCGGCGTGCTCGTCGGTTTTGCCGGCGTGGCGCTGATGATCGGCCCTTCGGTCCTGTCGGATCTCGGCACGAATGTGCTGGCGCAGCTGGCCGTGCTGGGCGCTGCCGTGTCCTATGCCTTTGCCGGCATCTGGGGTCGCCGTTTCCGCCGCATGGGCCTGCCGCCGCTCTTGCCGGCTGCCGGACAGGTCACGGCCTCGGCGCTGATCATGCTGCCGGTGGCGCTGGTCGTCGATCGTCCCTGGACGCTGGCCATGCCCTCGCACGAAGCCTGGTTCGCGCTGTTCGGGCTTGCCGTGCTTGCCACAGCACTCGCCTATGTCATCTTCTTCCGCATCCTTGCGACGGCGGGGGCGACGAACCTGATGCTGGTAACCTTCCTCATCCCGGTCAGCGCCATCCTGCTCGGCGCAATGGTTCTGGGCGAGGTGCTGGCACCGAAGCATTTTGCCGGCATGGCGCTGATCGCCGTCGGCCTTGCAGCCATCGACGGGCGCCTTTTGAGAGTGTTTGCGGACAAGCGCCGGTCGGCAGACGCCTAACAGGCGAGATCGGCGACCACCGCATCGAGGATCAGCATTCCCGCCGGCGTACAGCGCAGGCGGGAATTGCCGAGGCGCTCGATGAAACCGTGCTCGATGAGAAACTGTTCGCGGTCCGGATCCGGCTCGCGGCCGGACAAAGCCTGCCAGCGCACGAGATCGATGCCTTCCTTGAGGCGAAGGCCCATCAAAAGCAGCTCGTCGGCCTGCGCCTCACGCTCCAGCAGCTCCTGATCGACCATGCCATGGCCTTCGGCCTCGACGAGGCTCAGCCAGCCCTCCGGCTTGCGCTCCGTGGCGGTGGCGATCTTCGCGCCGCCGGTCGTCAGCCGGCCATGGGCACCGGGGCCGATGCCGACATAATCGCCATAGCGCCAGT
>CBFGOD010000063.1:0-13690 GCA_965650295.1 uncultured Shinella sp.
CGCGGCGATGGACAAGGAGGCCGCTGCCCTGTGGCTCGGCCGGCGCGGTCTTACACCTTCCCACGAGCGCATCTTCATCACGCCCGGCGCCCATCCGGCGCTGCTCGCCATCCTCGGCATCGTGGCGAAGCCCGGCGAGACCATTCTTTCCGAAAACATCACCTATCCCGGCATACGCTCCATTGCCGCGCAGCTTCGGCTGCGGCTTGCCGGTCTGGCCATGGACGATGACGGCATCCTGCCGGAGGCTTTCGCCGCAGCCTGCGAGCGTGAGGCACCGAAGGCGCTTTATCTCAATCCGACACTGCAAAATCCGCTGACCCTGACCATGCCAGCCGCGCGGCGCGCGGAAATCGCCGCCGTGGCGCGGACATACCGCGTGCCCATCATCGAGGACGATGCTTATGGGTTTCTGCCATTGGACGGCCCGGCCCCGCTTGCGGCTCACGCTCCCGATTTGACGTGGCATATCGGCGGACTGTCGAAATGCATCGGCGCCGGCCTGCGCCTCGCCTATGTCGTCGCGCCCGAAGACAGCCGCGCCCTCTGGTCCTTCGCCGGCGCCATGCGATCCGGCAACGTCATGGCCTCGCCGCTCACCACCGCGCTCGCCACCCGCTGGATCGGCGACGGCACGGCAGATGCGATCCTCGATTTTCTGCGCAGCGAAGCCGCGGCGCGCCAGGCACTTGTCGCCGGACTACTTCCTTCCGGCTGCTACCGTGCCGATACGATCAGCTTCAACATCTGGCTGCCGCTGCCGCATGGCTGGACGCGCTCTACATTCGGCGCCCACATACGCATGTCCGGCCTTGGCATCGTGGCGAGCGATGCCTTCTGCGTCGACGGCATGCCGCCCGAGGCAGTCCGCGTCTGCCTGGGCGGGCCGATTGCCCGGCCCCAACTCCAGACGGCCCTCGAATTCATGGCCCATGCATTGGAAGGCCCACCTGAATTGGCCGGCTCCTTCTTCTGATACCGGATCACCCGTCTCGCAGCGTAAACGCCCGCGGCCTTCCGCGCGCCTGCGTCAGTATGTCTGATGGACATATTGAATGGACGAATGCATCACTGTGACAGTATTAAATGAACGTATTGAATGGCAATCAAGAAGGTGCATATCATGGACAAGGATTATCCGGCACTGCCTCCCATGCAAACCGGCATCCGCGGTCGCTGCCCGCGCTGTGGCCAGGGCCACCTCTTCAAGGGGTTCCTGACGCTCGCCCCGAAATGCGAAGCCTGCGAACTCGACTATTCCTTTGCCGACCCGGCCGACGGCCCCGCGTTCTTCGTCATCTGCTTCGCCTGCGTGCCCAGCGTTGCGCTGGCCGTGTGGCTGGAGGTCGTCTTCGGCGCCTCGCTGCTGACGCAGATATTCGTCACTGGCCCCTTCATGCTTTTGACCTGCATTCCGCCCCTCCGACCGCTGAAGGGTTGGCTTGTCGCCAGCCAGTATTTCTACAAGGCGGAAGAGGGCAAGCTGGTCCGCCGGGCTCCGGAACCAAGCTAGAATAGCCGCGGACAATTTTGGTTTGACTGCAGGCATTGTGGACGCATCGGCGGATTGCGATGGTCTGGATTGGCTTTATCTGGTAGCTCCAGCTCACAAGCACCTCTCCTCCCTGCTTCACAGAATGCGCCCCGTGCTCACCTTTCCTTTCTCCGAAGCCGATCCCGTTCGCCATTTCGGGCCGCTGCCGCAGGCATCCGAGGTCGTCATCATCGGTGGCGGCGTCATTGGCGTCACGACAGCGCTTTTTCTGGCCAAGCGGGGCGTTTCCGTAACCCTCCTCGAAAAGGGGCGCATTGCTGCGGAACAGTCCTCGCGAAACTGGGGCTGGATCCGCAAGCAGGGGCGCGATGCGGATGAACTGCCGATCGTCATCGAGGCCTGCCGGCTCTGGCAGCAACTGGCCGAAGAGTGCGGCGAGGATATCGGCCTAACGCAGACGGGGGTGACCTATCTCGCGCGCTCCGAAAAGGACCTGGCAGGGTTCGACGGCTTCATGAAGATCGCCGCCGAGCACGCGCTGGATACACGCCTGCTGGATTCCGGGGAAACCGCAAAGCGCTTCAAGGGCATCACGCGACGTTACGCCGGGGCGATGGTTACCGCCTCCGACATGCGCGCGGAGCCCTGGGTTGCGGTGCCCGCCCTTGCCCGACTTGCGGCCCGCACCGGTGTCACGATCGTAGAAAACTGCGCTGCCCGCGCGCTGGATGTGTCGGCCGGCCGGATCAGCGGCGTTTGGACGGAAGCGGGCCGCATCGCCACCTCCACCGTGCTGGTGGCCGGCGGCGCCTGGTCCTCACTCTTCCTGCGAAAGCACGGCGTTTCCATTCCTCAGCTGAGCGTGCGCGCGACGGTCGGCGCCACGGCGCCGCTGCCGGATATTCATTCGGGTGCGGCAGCAGACTCACACGTCGCCTTTCGCCGCCGGCAGGACGGCGGCTACACGCTTGCCCCCGGCGGCAGTAGCCTGCTCTATATCGGCCCGGATGCGTTCCAGAACGCCACGAAATATCTCCCTGCCTTGATGACCAACCCTCTCGGCACCCGCTATCGTCCTGCCGCGCCCGCATCCTATCCTGACAGCTGGTCGACGCCGCGCGATTGGGAACCTGACACGACAAGCCCTTTCGAGAGGATGCGTATTCTCAATCCTGCACCGGAATCTTCCGGCCTGCAGTCGATCGAGCGGAATTTCAAAGCACTCTTTCCGCAGTTCGAGGCCATTGCCTTCAAGGCGACGTGGGCCGGCATGATCGATGCCATGCCCGATGTCGTCCCGATCGTCGACCGCGCCGAGGCGATCGGCGGCCTGTTCGTGGCGACCGGCATGAGCGGCCATGGTTTCGGCATTGGGCCGGGCATCGGCCGCATCGTCGCCGATCTTATCCAGGGCAACGCGCCCGGCCACGACCTGCATCGTTTCCGCTTCTCCCGTTTCAGTGATGGAAGCGCCATCCGTCCGGGGCCAGCTCTCTAGTCCGCCCGGCGGGCAAAACCTGTTCCATCTGAGGCCATCATGAATTCCGGACTGATCGATACCAAACCGCTGGCAGGCATTGCGCTCGCCTCTGCCGGCTATGCCTGCTTCGCTTTGCAGGATGCCCTGGTGAAGTGGATGGTCGCCACCTACGAGGTGCCGCAGATCCTGTTCATGCGCAGCCTCGTCATCGTGCTGGTCTCTGGTGTCTTGTTACGGTTCTACCGGCACCCGTCCATTCTAAAGAGCCCCTATCGCGGCACCGTCGCGCTGCGCACCGCGCTGATGCTGATCGCCTGGCTGCTCTATTACAACGCCGCGCGCTATCTCGGCCTTGCCGAACTGACGACGCTCTACTTCTCCGCGCCCATCATCACCGTCTTCCTGTCGATCCTTGTGCTGAAGGAGGCGGTCGGCGCCGGGCGCTGGATTGCCTGCGTGGGCGGTTTCGTCGGCGTGGTGATCGCCGCCAATCCGTCGCATTCGCCGAACCTCATTCCTGCCGCTATGTGCCTCGTGGCCGGCTTCTGCTGGGCGTGGAGCACCGTCCTCATCCGGCTCGTCAGCCGCAGCGAAAGCACGCTGACGCAGATGTTCGCGACCAGCCTGCTCTTCGGCCTTGCCTGCGCCGCCTCCTTCCCCTGGATCTGGAAGACACCGGATGCGGAAGGCTGGATCTTGATGATCGGCCTCGGCCTCATCGCGACGCTTGGCCAGTTCCTGCTCTATGAAGGGTTCCGCTACGCACCGGCCTCGGCGCTGGCACCCGTCGAATATACCGGCCTCATCTGGGCTTTCGTCTACGGCTACACGATCTGGGCGGAAATCCCCGCGTTGAACGTCTTCATCGGCGCCATTCTCATCGTTGCCTCCAGCCTCGTGCTCGTCTTCTGGGAACGCCGCGGGGAAATTGCCGCGAGGAGGCGCATGGTTTCCTGACCGGTTTTGCGGAGGCGAAATTTGGCCTTTTGCCGCCGCTCAATGTCGCAAGGGTTGACTATGCCGTTTCCTGCTTATCTTTGAGTATGCAATGGCCGCTGCGGCCACGGATTGTGATCGGACTGCCGGCATGAACGAGACCACCCGCGTGAACGAAACCCAGGCGACGGCCATCACGCTGTCGGAGCCGGAGAAGAATGTCATCATCGCGGGCGTCCTCCTGTCGATGCTTCTCGCCGCCCTCGACCAGACCATCGTGGCGCCTGCCATGCCGACGATCGGCAAGGCGCTCGGGCATGCCGATTACCTGCCCTGGATCGTCACCGGTTATCTTCTGACAGCCACCGCCATGGCGCCCCTCTACGGCAAGATTTCGGATGTCTATGGACGCCGCCCGACCATCTTCGGCGCCATCATCATCTTCCTTCTGGGCTCGCTGATCAGCGCGCTGGCGCCCAATATGCTGGTGCTGATCCTCGGCCGCGCCGTGCAAGGATTGGGCGGCGGCGGCCTGTTTGCGCTCGCACAGATCGTGATCGGTGACCTCGTGCCGCCGCGCGAACGCGCACGCTACGCCGCGTGGATTTCCGGCACCTGGGCCGTCGCCTGCATCGCCGGCCCGCTGATGGGCGGCACCTTCGCCGAGCACCTGCACTGGTCCGTGATCTTCTGGGTCAATCTTCCGCTCGGCATCGCGGCCCTCCTCATCATCAACAATCCCCTGAAGAAGCTGCCGGTCGTCGGCCGGGCACACAGCATCGACGGCGCGGGCGCCGCTTTGCTCATCGCCGCGACGGCCCTTCTGCTTCTCGCGCTCAACTGGGGCGGCAGCCGCTATGCCTGGCTGTCGCCGGAAATCCTCGGCCTGCTCGGCTGCTCGGCCGTGTTCTGGGCGCTTTTCGCGCTGCGGCTGCGGCGCGCCACCGAACCGCTGATCTCGCTGGAGGTTCTCGCCAATCCCATCGTGCGCTACGGCACGCTCGGCATGTTTCTCGGGCAGACCGCCAGCGTCGGCCTTGCGGTTTATATTCCCGTCTACGGGCAATCCTTCCACGGCCTTTCGGCCAGCAGTTCCGGCATGGTGATGCTCGGCCTGCTGCTCGGCACCGTCTTCGGCGCAACGACCAGTGGGCGGACCATTCCCCGCTTCACCCATTACAAGCGGCTGGCGATCGGTGGCGGCGCTTTCAGCGTTCTGTGCCTGATCGCGCTGGCCTTCCTGTCGGGACGCACGACGCTCTTCACGCTGGAACTGCTGACCATCGGCGTCGGCTTCGGGTCCGGCATGACCTTCCCGGTCGCCACCATCTCGGTGCAGAATGCCGTCGATCAGGCGCATTTGGGCGTCGCGACCGGCGTGCTGACCTTCCTGCGCTCGCTCGGCGGGGCGCTGGGTGTCGCCATGCTCGGCGCCATCGCACTGAGCAACGGCCTGCCGCTCGGAGGCGAACATATTCAGACGGTTGCCACGAGCACGACAGACGCGCTGCCCTTCACCTATATCTTCATCGCCTGCGCCGCCGCGACCGCCCTGTCGCTCGTGTTCTTCCATCTCATGCCGGAAAAGCCGCTGCGTGGCCGCGCCGACAACGAGATCGCCGCGATCGTCGAATAACCTGTCGCGTTACGCGGAGCGGTAGTCGCGCTCGATCTCCAGCAGGCGCTGCTTGCGCCAGAGGCCGCCACCGTAACCGGTGAGCGCACCATCCGCACCGAGCACACGATGGCACGGCACCATCAGCGCAATCTGGTTGGCGCCGTTCGCCCGTGCCACGGCGCGTGTGGCGGCGGGACGGCCGATCTGCCGCGCGAGTTCGGCATAGCTGCGCGTCGTACCGGCCGGGATGCGGCGAAGCTCGGCCCAGACATCCTGGCTGAACGGACTGCCCGCCTGATGCAGCGGCGTTTCGAAGACGGCGGAGCGGCCGGCGAAGAAGGCGTCCAGTTCCGCACTCGCCTGCTCCGTCACCCGCGTCCGGCCAATACCGATGCCGTCCTTGGTGGCCGCGCGCAGCTTGCGCAATTCCGCCGGCAAGGCCTTCCGGCCGATGAATTCCAGCAAATGCAGATGGGTGTCGCTGGCCACAGCGACCATGTCGCCGAGCGGCGTCGCAATCCAGCTTGCCCGAAGCAGGCCCTCCTGCTTGAGCGCGGCAGGCGCACAGCCGAGGATTTTCGCGAAGGCGGTGCGGAACGCGCTGGCGCTGTCGAACCGCGCCTCCTGCTGGGCGTTAATGACGCTGCTTCCGTCCGACAGGGCCTCGAAACCCTCGCGAAGCCGGCGCTGCCGGGCCATTTCCAGGAAGGTCATGCCGAATTGCCGTTTGAAGCTACGCCGGACCGTCGAGAGGTCGTAGCCCATTCGCTCGACATGCTCCTCCGACCAGCGGATGTCCGGCCGCTCGTCGAGTGCCGCCAGCAAGGCGCCGATGGCCGGATCGGCGCTTGCGGCAGCCTGCAAGGGATGGCAGCGCTTGCAGGCTCGAAAGCCCGCCTCGATGCATTCGCCGATCGTCGCGCGGAAGGTGCAATTGCCCGGCAGCGGCTTGCGGGCTGGGCAGGTCAGGCGGCAGAAGATGCCGGTGGAGGCGACGCAGACATAGGCGTGGCCGTCATAGCGCTCATCGCGGGCGACAAGCGCCTGATAGAGGGTGTCGTGATCTGGAAGAGTAAACAGCATGACATCCTGATAGCATTGCCTCAGATGGCAGTCGGTCGAAAATCGGGCGCCTATTCAAAATACCGAACCGGCTAGTCCCGCGTCTCCGTCGGCGATTGCGGCCACCGCGCCAAAGCTTCACGGCCGGCATCCGTCAGACCGTAGATGCCCCGGTCGAGCCGCTCGAACCAGCCATAGACATTCGATTGCAGGATCTTGCCCGCCTCGGGTACGCCCACACGGATATCGCGGACCCGCAGCGGCCCGTCGACCAGCGCCACCGCGCAGCCGAGCGCCTGCTGGCGATAGGCGGTCATCAGCGGCGTGCGCGTGCTGCCGCCCAGCGCCGGATCGCCGCGCCGCTTCTGGTGCTCACGCATCAGCCGCGACCGGCGTTTCGGATTGGTCCGCGGCATAGGCGTCACGGAGCCGACGATGACGCTGACATCACCCGCATCGGAAATGCCGAGCATGCCGATGCCGAGCCGGCGGCAGAGGTCGCGGTAGCGCTTGTCGGCTTCCCGGCCGCGTCCCTTGGCCGAAACCTTCGCGGCGATCCAGACCTCATCGGAAACCGCCGCCCGGTCGACGGCCTGCAGGATGAGCTCCAGATTGAAGCTGAGCTTGAGTTCGCAGATCACCACGACGGGCGGGTCGTCCGCGCTGAGGCCGACCAGATCGCAGCCGCCGATTTCACCCTTGACGACATAGCCGGCCGTTTCGAGGAAGCCTTTGACGGGCAGGTAGAGCGACGTTTCCATGAGCCTAGAGATCGATGCGGAGAATCATCCGCCGACTATAGCGATCATGCCGCGCGGGTCACCTCCCGCCGTCTGCAGGCACAGGCCGAAAATCGCAAATCACGCGTTAACCGGCATAAGGCAACTTTAAATGTATATTAATGCAAGTTTAATGATCTGCCGCCGGTCACGGACATTTTCCTTGGTTTTCCGCCATTCTTGCCCGCAGGCTTGCCCTTGTCGGATAGCGTGACACGCCTTCCGACAGGTTTGCGTTCTCGTGCAGGTGGGAAATGATCGCTTTCATCATACGGCTGAAAAGCCGCGCGCATTTCGTCGTCGCACCGCAACAGGGCGCGCGCCTTCTGGGCACCAATGCCCGCCGCCGCAAGCAGGCGCGCCAGCGCCTCGCCATCATGATCGGCCTGTTCATCCTCGCCTATGTCATTCTCGGCGCACGGCTCATCCAGTATGGCATTTCGGAGCCCATCCAGTCCGCCTCGATCGGCGCAGGCCATGCCGTCGCCTCGCGCCCCAATATCGTCGACCGCAACGGCCTGCTGCTCGCGACCGATCTCAACATGGTCTCGCTCTATGCCGAGCCCCGGCGGATCATCGATGCCGATGAGGTGGTGGAAAGACTCGCTTCGGTCATACCCAACCTCGACTGGAGCGAGACGCACAGGAAACTGCGCTCGCAAAGCGCCTTCCAATGGCTGCGGCGGCAACTGACGCCCAAGCAGCAGGCCGACATTCTGGCGCTCGGCCTGCCCGGCATCGGCTTCCGGCCGGAAAAACGGCGCATCTATCCGGGCGGCGCCACGGCGTCTCATGTCGTCGGCCATGTCAATGTCGACAATCAGGGCCTTGCCGGCATGGAGCGCTATCTCGACAGCCAGGGCTTGGCAGACTTGCGCGCGGCGGGTCTCACCAACGACACGCGGCTCGAGCCGGTCAAGCTCTCCATCGACCTGCGCGTCCAGAACATCGTGCGCGAGGTCGCCGCGAAGGCGATGGTCGATTATAATGCGGAAGCGGCAGGCGCCGTCATCATCGATGTCGAGACCGGCGAGGTGCTCGCCATGGCCTCGGTTCCGGACTACGATCCGAACGAGCCCTCGCGACGGCTGGCCGACGGCAGCATCGACAAGGAATACGAGAAGGGCTGGTTCAACCGCATCAGCAACGCGACCTTCGAAATGGGCTCGACCTTCAAGAGCTTCACGCTCGCCATGGGTCTCGATGAGGGCAAGATCAATCTCAATTCGGTGGTCGATGCCTCCCGCCCCATTCGCATGGGCGGCTTCACCATCCGCGACTTCAAGGGCAAGAACCGCCCGCTCTCCATTCCCGAAGTCTTTCAATATTCTTCCAATATCGGCACCGCCGCGGTGGCCGACATGGTCGGCATCGACGGCCACCAGCAGTTCCTGACCCGGCTCGGTCTGCTTTCGAAGATGGAGACGGAAATGCCCGGCGTCGCGACGCCCACCCAGCCGCGGACGTGGAAGAAGATCAATTCCGTGACGATCTCCTTCGGCCATGGCGTGGCGACGACGCCCCTGCAAACGGCGGTCGCGGCCGCAGCTTTGATGAATGGCGGCTATCTCGTGCCGCCGACTTTCCTCACCCGCACGAAGGAGGACGCGCAGGCGCTCGCCACCCGCGTCATCAAGGACAAGACGAGCGCCGACATGCGCACGCTCTACGACTGGAACGGCCTCAAGGGGTCCGGTCGCCACGCGCAGGTCGAGGGTTTCCATGTCGGCGGCAAGACCGGCACGGCCGACAAGGTGATCAACGGTCGTTATGCGCGCGACATCAATTTCAACGCCTTCGTAGCTGCCTTCCCGATGGACAAGCCGCGCTACATCGTTCTGTCGATCATCGACGCGCCCCGCACCGGCGAAAACGGCGGCCGCACCGCCGCCTCCACCGCAGCGCCGATGATCAAGGCGATCATCCGTCGCGTCGCTCCGCTGCTGGGTGTGCAACCTCGCTTCGGCGAGCCGGATGCGGACATGCAGTTGATCGACTACTGAGCGTTCTGAATTGGGACAACAGGCGCAAAATGCGGCTGTGTAGAGAAAATAATCTCTAACACTTTGTTCAGCAGCCGCGTCTAGATTTCCGGCGAGAATCATCCTGAGGACATGAAGCCCTTGGCCGCCACGGAAATGATGCTGCAATTGGCACAGCTTATGGAACACGCCGGCAATCTCATTGCGGTTTACGACCCGCAGGATCGCCTGCGATTTGCCAATCGCGCGTTTCGCGCCGCCTGGTTCATCGAGGATGACGAAGAGCCCCTCTGGTGCGATCTCATGCGCCGCAACTATCACGCCCGGCGCGGCACGGTCGTCGAAACCGCGAATTTCGAAGCCTGGCTGCATTCCACGCAGGCACGGCGCGGCAAAAGTGGTTTTCGCGCTTTCGAGACCGATCTGCACGACGGGCGTTGGCTCTGGATGACGGAGACGATGCAGACGAACGGCTGGATGCTGTGCGTGGCAAGCGATATCAGCTCGATCCGCCCGGACGAGCGCGCGCTGCGGCAAGACCGCGACATCGCGATCAAGGCCTCTCAGACCGACGAGCTGACCGGACTTCCCAGCCGCCGCTATGTGATGGGCAAGCTTGGCGAACTCGTCAGCGGCGGCGATGGGACAGAACAGGATGTCGGCTGCCTTGCGGTCCTCGACATCGACAACTTCAAATATATCAACGACCGGTTCGGCCATGGCATCGGCGATGCCGTGCTCAGGGATTTCGCCGTCACCCTCCAGCGCCATGTCCGCAAGACGGACATCCTGGGCCGGGTCGGCGGCGAAGAATTCCTGCTGATCCTGCCGAACACCGCGATGGAGGATGCCGAAGCGATCGTCCAGCGCATGCTCGTTGCCGTTCGCCATTCCAGGCCCGTGCCCGAACAGGCGAGCTTCCGCTATACCTTCTCGGCCGGGCTTGCCTGGGTCGCGCGCGGCGACGACCCGGGAACCGTCTACCGCCGGGCCGATCTCGCGCTTTATGCCGCCAAGATGCGCGGCCGCGACCAGATCAGCATCGAGATCCAGCCCGACCGGCGCCTCGGTTCGACGACTGCGGCGTCCTCGGAGTGATCAGAGGAAATCATCCCGGCATGGCGTGAAGGTATCGATCAGCAGGCCAGGCATCAGCGCCACCACGCCGTGCACGAGATCAGGCGCAACGATGAAGCTGCTGCCGGCGGCAAGCCGCGTGGTGACGCCATCCACCGTGACGTCGAAAGCGCCTTCGGCCACATAGCTCACCTGCGTGTGCGGATGGGAATGCAGCGCGCCGATGGCGCCCTCCTCGAAACGGAAGGCGACGAGCATGAGTTCCGGCCGGTGGCTCAGCACCGCGCGGCGGTTTCCGGGGGCGACTTCGGTCCAGACGGTGTTTTCGGGAAGCGTATAGGGCTGCATGGGTCCTCTCATCGGGCAAGCCAGCCGCCATCGACGGGCAGAATGGTGCCATGTACGTAGTCGGAGGCCGGGCTCGCGAGGAAGATCGCGGCGCCGGCCATGTCTTCCGGCCGCGCCCAGCGGCCGGCGGGAATGCGCTTCAGGATATCGGCATTGCGCTCGGCATCGGCACGCAAAGCCGTCGTGTTGTTGGTCTCGACATAGCCTGGCGCGATGGCATTCACATTGATGCCGCGCGCCGCCCATTCGTTTGCCAGAAGCTTGGTGATGCCGGCAAGGCCGCTCTTCGCCGCCGTATAGGACGGCACCCGGATGCCGCCCTGGAAAGAGAGCATCGAGGCGATATTGATGATTTTCGCCGGCCGCCCGGCCGTAAGCGCCGCCCTGGCAAAGGCCTGGCAGAGGAAGAAGACGGACTTCAGGTTGGTGTCGAGTACCGCATCCCAGTCCTCCTCCGTGAAATCGAGCGAATCCGCCCGGCGGATGATGCCGGCATTGTTGACGAGAATATCCGGCGTCGCGCCGACCGCCAGGGCCTCGGAGAGGACGGTGGCAGCACTGCCCGATTGGGAGAGATCCGCCATCACGCTGACGAACCGTCGACCGCACGCCTTCACCTCCGTTTCGGTCTCCGCCATGGCGGAGCGGCCGACGCCGACGATATCGGCGCCCGCCTTCGCCAAGCCCACGGCGATGGCCTGCCCAATGCCGGTATTGGCACCGGTGACGATCGCCCAGCGGCCGGAAAGATCGAAGGTGGTCATCGCAGGGATTCCATCGGCACCTTGTCCATGTCGGTGAAGCTCATATTGTCACCCGCCATGGCCCAGATGAAGGCATAGCGGCCCGTGCCGGCGCCCGAATGGATCGACCAGCCGGGCGACAGCACCGCCTCATGGTTCTTCAGCACGACATGGCGCGTCTCGCTTGGCTCGCCCATGAAATGGAAGACCCGTGTCGCCTCCTGCATGCCGAAATAGAGATAGACCTCCATACGCCGATCATGCACATGCGCCGGCATGGTGTTCCAGACGGAACCCGGCTCGAACATGGTGAGGCCGACGAGAAGCTGGCAGCTCTCGCAGACATCGGGATGCACATACTGGTTGATGGTGCGGTGGTTGGATTCCTCCGCCGAGCCCAGATGCACCTTCTTCGCCATGTCGCGGGTGATGTGCACCGTCGGGCATTTTCTGTGCGCAGGTGCACTCAGGACGTAGAACAGCGCCGGTTCGGCGGGATCATTGCTGGCAAAGCCGATCGCGCCTTCGCCCATGCCGATATAAACGCCCTCCTGAAAGCCGAGCGCATAGTCCTTGCCGCCGACGCTGACCGTCCCGGCACCGCCGATATTGATGATGGCGGCCTCGCGGCGCTCGAGGAACTGGTCCGTGCCGGTTTCGGCGACACGGTCGATCTCGAGCCTTCCGCCGGTCGGCACGACGCCGCCGACGATCATGCGGTCGAGATGGCTGTAGGTGAGGTTGACCTCCCCCGGCTGAAACAGCGTCTCGATGACGAAGCCGTCGCGAAGGCCCTGCGTGTTGCGCCTTGCGGCGTCCTCAGGTCCAACGACCTGGCGTACGGAAACGGAAAGTGTCACGGCATATGCCTTTCAAAATGGGGATCAGGTGAGCACGACATAGTCGGTGAGCTGGTTGATCGTCGTGTCGGCCTTGGCGACATCGAAGACCTTGGTGCCGTGGCTCATGATCACGAAACGGTCGCAGACCTGGTAGGCGTGGTAGATATTGTGCGTCACCAGCACACTGGAGACGTTCTCCGCCTTCAGCTTCAGCACCTGGTTCAACAGGGCCTCCGTCTCGCGCACGGAAAGTGCCGAGGTCGGCTCATCGAGCAGCAGCACGCGTTTCTTGAAATAGACGGCACGCGCGATGGCGACCGCCTGCTTCTGGCCACCGGAGAGATTGCCGACCAGCGTATCCGGGCTGTCGATACCCGAGATATGCACGGCGTTCTGCAGGACCTCCATGGCGATCTCGCGCATCTCCGCCTGCCGCAGGAAGCCGAAACGATCCGTCAGCTCGCGCCCCATGAAGATATTACGGGTGATCGAGAGGCTATCGACCAGGGCGGTGTGCTGGTAGATCGTCTCGATGCCGGCATCGGCGGAGTCCGAGCGGCAGGTGAAGAGCGCCTTCCGGCCATCCACGCTGAGATAACCGTCCGTCGGCTTGTGGATGCCGGAGAGGAGATTGACTGTCGTCGACTTGCCGGCACCATTGTCGCCGAGCAGACCGACCACTTCGCCTTCGCCGATATGGAAGCTCAGATTGCGCAGCGCCGTCAGGGCGCCGAAACTTTTGGAAATGTTGTGCAGTTCGAGAAGATTGGACATCACGCAACACCCCGCCGCTCGATGAGATGATTGAAGATGGCGGCCAGCACGATCAGCGTCGCGATGAACATGTCGAGATAGAAGCCGGGCGCACGCAGGAGCAGCAGCACGTCGGTGATGGTGTGGATGAGCAGCACGCCGAGGAAGACGCCGATGATCGAGCCACGGCCGCCGCGCAACGACAGGCCACCGATGACGCAGGCGGCGATCGCCTGGAGCTCGAGGCCCGCACCCTGGCCGGGCTGCACGCTGCCGACGCGGGCGGTGGCGAGAATGCCGGCCACGGCCGCCATGCCGCCGGCAATGGCGAAGGCGATGAGCTTGACGCGATTGGTGTTGATGCCGATCGCCTCGGCCGCGCCGCGATTGCCGCCCGTCGCGAAGACGTGGTTGCCGAAGCGGTGACGGTGCAGCAGGAAATGGAAGCCGACAACGAAGAGCACGATCCAGATGAAGGCGGCGTTGATGCCCAAAAACGTGCCGGAAAACAGGCTGGTGAAGGCGGGCTCGGGATCGAAGCGTACCTGCACGGCACCATTGTAGAGCAGCACGGC
>CBFGOD010000064.1:0-13671 GCA_965650295.1 uncultured Shinella sp.
TGGAGGCCACCCGTCATTCCCTGGGCCAGCTCAGCGAGCTGATCATCACGCCCGACATGCATGAGCGCAAACACAAGATGTTCGACCGCGCCGACGCCTTCGTGGCGCTGCCGGGCGGCATCGGCACGCTGGAAGAGATCGTCGAGGTGATGACCTGGGCGCAGCTCGGCCGGCATCGCAAGCCGATGGTCTTCGCCAATATCGGCGGCTTCTGGGATCCGATGCTGAAGCTCATCCGCCACATGGCCGATGAAGGCTTCATCCACACCGCCCATCTCGTCCAGCCGCTCGTGATCGACGATCCGGAAGAGATCGTCGCGGCACTTGTGAACCATTGGGCCAGCGACGTGGACCGTGACGGCGAATCGGAAATCATCGCCCGTCTCTAGGATCTTGGCTGGAACGCATGAAAACCGGAGGTCGGCGACCTCCGGTTTTTTTATGCCTATTCGGCAGGTTTCAGTTCGGCGGCAGCCACGCGGCGCGCGCGAGCACTGCGCAGCATCGAGCCGGAATAGATGAAGAGGGCGGCCCAGATGAAGACGAAGGCAATGAGCTTGGTCGTGCCGAAAGGCTCGCCGAAGGCGAAGACGGCGATGATGAAGATCATCGTCGGCGCGATATACTGCATGATGCCGATGGTGGAGAGCCTGAGGAGCTTGGCACCGTTGGCATAGACCATCAGCGGGACCGCGGTAACGAAACCGCAGGACAGAAGCAACAGCACGTCCGTCATGCCCGTATCGCCGAAATGGCCCTGCCCCGTCGATTCCAGCCAGATGATGTAGCCGATCGCGGGCACGCTGAGGATCAGCACCTCCAGGAAGAAGCCCTGGTTTGGACCGATCGGCAGCGTCTTGCGGCAGAAGGCGTAAAAACCCCAGGAAATGCAAAGGCTCAGCGACACCCACGGCAGGCCACCCGCATCGAAGGCGAGAATGGCAACGGCGACGGCGGCCAAGGCGATTGCCGCGATCTGCGCCCGGTCCAGCTTTTCCTTCAGGAGAACGGCGCCGAGGAAAATCGAGAACAGCGGGTTGATATAGTAGCCGAGCGCCGTCTCGATGGCGCGGCCTGCGCCGATCGCCCAGACATAGATGCCCCAGTTGATGGTGATGAGCACCGCCGTCAGCGTCGCCATGGCGATCATGCGCGGTGAGCGCAGCGCCGCCTTGATTTCCGACGTGCGGCCGAGCCAGACCAGCACGAGACCAGCCAGCGGCACCGACCAGATGATGCGGTGCGCCACCACTTCGGGTGCCGGGATATGTGCGACGGCCTTCATGAAGAACGGCAGGAAGCCCCAGAGCACGTAAGCCGTCAGCGCGAAGGCGAAACCGCGCGGCGAATCGCCCGTCTGGGGCGCGCTTGTGGAATTTGCGTCGGCCATGGTGTCATTTCCCGTCGATTTATGAATTTTTCGACGGGATACTCCAATGGCCGTGAATATACCAATTCATTCGGGTGAAGGGACGGATGAGCGATGCTGAACCTTCCGCTTCACTCTGCCGTCTCCCTGCCCGCCTCGCCGCGGTTCTTCAAGAGCTTGTAGATGATGGAATCCATCAGCGCCTGGAAGGAGGCGTCGATGATGTTGTCGGAGACGCCGACCGTCCACCAGCGCGCGCCGGAGGCGTCGGTCGATTCGATCAGCACGCGGGTTATGGCTTCCGTGCCGCCATTGAGGATACGCACCTTGTAATCCGCCAGCTCCAGATCGGCGATCTCGGCCTGATATTTGCCGAGGTCCTTTCTGAGCGCCAGGTCGAGCGCGTTGACCGGGCCGTGCCCCTCGGCGACGGACATCATGGTCTCACCATCGACGATGACCCGCACCACCGCTTCCGAGACGGTTTTCAGCTGGCCGTTGGCATCATAGCGGCGCTCGACCATCACACGGAAGCTTTCGACATGGAAGAATTCCGGCACCGTACCGAGCGTGCGATAGGCGAGCAGCGCAAAGCTCGCATCCGCGCCCTCATAGGCATAGCCGGTCGCCTCGCGCTCCTTGACGATCTGGATGAGCTGGTCGAGCTTCGGATCGTCCTTGCGCACGGTAATGCCACGCAGCTTCAGCGCGTTGATAAAATTGGCCTTTCCGCCCTGGTCCGACACCATGACCTTGCGCAGATTGCCGACGCTCTCGGGCGTGACATGTTCGTAGGTGCGCGGGTCCTTGAGCAACGCCGACGCGTGGATACCGGCCTTGGTGGCGAAGGCGGAGGCGCCGACATAGGGTGCCTGGTGATCCGGCGAGCGATTGAGCAGCTCGTCGAAGGTATGGGCGAGCTTGGTGAGGCCGGCGAGCTTTTCCGTGTCGATGCCGATCTCGAAGCGCTCGTTATAGGCTTCCTTCAGGGCCAGCGTCGGGATCAGCGTCACGAGGTTGGCGTTGCCGCAGCGTTCGCCGATGCCGTTCAGCGTGCCCTGGATCTGGCGCACGCCGGCTTCCATCGCCGCGAGCGAATTGGCGATCGCCTGTCCGGTATCGTTGTGGGCATGGATGCCGAGATTGTCGCCCGGCACGCCGGCGGCGATCACCGCCCTGACGATGTCCTGCACTTCCGACGGCTGCGTGCCGCCATTGGTGTCGCAAAGCACCACCCAGCGGGCGCCGGCGGCGAAGGCCGTGGTGGCGCAGGCGAGTGCATAGTCGGGATTGGCCTTGTAGCCATCGAAGAAGTGCTCGCAATCGACCAGGGATTCGCGGCCCGAGGCGACCACGGCCTTGACGGATTCCGCGATGTTTTCGAGGTTCTCCTCGTTGGAACAGCCGAGTGCCACGCGCACATGGTAGTCCCAGCTTTTCGCCACGAGACAGATCGCGTCGCTGCGCGAATCGAGCAGAGCCGCGAGGCCCGGATCGTTGGACGCAGAGACGCCGGCGCGCTTCGTCATGCCGAAGGCGACGAATTTCGCTCGGCCGGTACGTTTCTTGGAGAAGAAAGCCGTATCCGTCGGATTGGCGCCGGGATAGCCGCCCTCGACATAGTCGAGGCCGAACTCGTCCAGCATGCCGGCAATGGCGATCTTATCCTCCAGGGAAAAATCGATGCCGGGCGTCTGCTGGCCATCCCGGAGCGTGGTGTCGAAAAGGTGGATACGGTCTTTTTTCATGTGTTCCCTCCCTGGGGAGAATCCTTGTTCGTGGAGGGGGGTGAAGACGGCAGGCACGGCCTTCAAGCCTTGCCCGCAAACTTGTCGGTCGCATAAATCAGCCGGTCGAGAATGCCCGGCTCCGAATAGGCGTGGCCCGCCCCTTCGATGATATAGAACTCCGCCTCGGGCCAGGCCTTGTGCAGCTGCCAGGCCTGTTTCGCCGGGCATGGCATGTCGTAGCGGCCGTGCACGATGACGCCGGGAATGCCGGTCAGCTTGTGGGCATCACGCAGGAGCTGTCCCTCGTCCATCCAGCCGGCATTGACGAAGAAATGGTTTTCGATGCGGGCGAAGGCATGCGCGAATTCGTCCTCGCGGAACTTTTTGCTCGTCGAGGGCTCCGGCAGGAGCGTGATCGTCTCGCCTTCCCAAAGGCTCCAGGCCTTGGCGGCCGCAAGGCGCGTCGCCTTGTCGTCGCTGGTCAGGCGGCGATGATAGGCGTGCATCATTTCGTGGCGCTCTTCTTCCGGGATGGGCGCGATGAAGCGCTCCCACTTGTCCGGGAACATTTCCGAGACGCCGAACTGGTAGTACCAGTCGAGTTCGCCCTTCGTCAGCATGTAGATGCCGCGCACGACGAGTTCGGAAACGCGCTCCGGATATTTTTCCGCATAGGCGAGCGCCAGCGTCGAGCCCCAGGAGCCGCCGAAGACCAGCCACTTTTCGGCACCGGCCATTTCGCGCAGGCGCTCGATATCGGCGACGAGATCCCAGGTCGTGTTGGCTTCGAGTTCCGCGTGCGGCGTGGACTGGCCGCAGCCGCGCTGGTCGAACAGCGTCACGTCGTAAAGTGCGGGATCGAACAGCCGGCGGTGCGCCGGCGAGAAGCCGCCGCCGGGGCCGCCATGCAGGAAGACCGCCGGCTTTGCGCCTGGCGTTCCCGAACGCTCCCAATAGATGACATGGCCGTCGCCGACATCGAGATGGCCGGAGGCATAGGGTTCGATTTCGGGATAGAGCATACGCAAGGCTTCGGTCATAATTTCATTCCGTGGGCAGGCCAGTTTTCGGTTTCGTGATCGGGATGCTGGAAGGAGATGATGCTCTCCTGCTGGCTGTAGTAATCCGGGTCGTCATGAACGGGGGCGGAAAAGATCTGCTCGACCCAGGGCAGACGCGAGCCGTAGTTCACCTGGATCTGCGGCGCGAGATCGGAGCGATCGTCAAAGGCGCCGATGGCGATCTCCAGACCGCCGGGATGCTTGTAGGTCAGGGGCGTGCCGCACTGCTTGCAGAAGCCGCGCGCGATGTTGATGGAGGACTGGAAATAGGCCGGTTCGTCACGCAGCCACTCCACCTCGCCCTTGGCCGTAACCAGCGGGCCGAAGAAGCCGCCGAACTGTTTCTGGCACATGCGGCAATGGCAGATCGACGGGCGGCCGAGCTGGCCCTTGATGCGGAAACGCACGGCGCCGCACTGGCAACCTCCGGTTCGAACGGTGTCTGTCATCTTCACTCCCCCGTTTCTCAATCTTCTGGCGGCCAATGGTCGGTGTCGTAGTCGGGATGCTGGCGGTTCGAGGCGCGGATGGTCACATGCCGCTCCTCCCCGCCCTCGCCTTCATTGCTCTCGCTCTCCGGCAGCTTCGGCAGGTGCTGGAAAAAGACGACGCGCGCTTCGACGCCGGACTGAGCGATGGGGCGCACGTCGTCGGGATCGTCGAGCGAGCCGAGCGTCACATTGATATGGCCGGCACCGGACGCATCGTAGAACAGCGGCGTGCCGCAGGCCGCACAGAAACCGCGCCGCACGATTTCCGACGACTGGAACCAGCCCGGCTCGCCGCGCGTGACCGAGAATTTTTCGCGCGGCGCATTGGCGAGCGGCAGGAAATAGTTGCCGGCCGCCTTCTGGCACATGCGGCAATGGCACAGATGCGGATCGCCGAGCGTGCCCTCGACGCGGTAACGCACCGCACCACACTGGCAGCCGCCCGTATAGATGCGCGAAATGCTCATCGCTTGCGCTCCGGCGGCCAGACGTCGGTGTCGTGATCGGGGTGCTGGTAGGAGATGAGATCGGCGAGGAACGAGGATGCGTCCTGATCGGCCATCGTGTCCTCGCCCGGCAGGCCGGGGATTGCGTCCACATAGGGCAGCTTCGCCTCGATGCCCCACTGGATGCGCGGCGCAATCTCGGCCGGATCGTCGAAGGCGGCAATCGTCAGTGCCACGCCATCCGGTGCCTCATAGGTCAGCGGCGTGCCGCAATCCGCACAGAAGCCGCGAAAACCGTGGTTCGACGACTGGAACCGCTTCGGCCCGCCCCGCGTCCAGGTGAGCTTCGCGTCGCGCACGGAGACGAGCGGCAGATAGAAATTACCGCTCGCCTTCTGGCACATGCGGCAATGACAGACCGACGCATCGCCAAGCGCACCCTCGACATGAAAGCGCACGGTACCGCACTGGCATCCGCCGGTGTAGAAGGGCGTGGTCATGGGCGGGGCTCCAGCCAGTTTTCGACCCTCAACCCTTCGACGCGGGAGAATTCCCTGACATTGGCGGTGATGAGCGTTAAGTCGAGAGAGAGGGCATGGGCGGCGATGAAGAGGTCGGTATAGCCGATTGGCCGTCCCTTACGCTCGAGCGCATCGCGCGTTTGCGCATAGGCGAAGGAGACCGGCGGATCGTAGGGAAGGATCGTGATCTCCTCCAGAACGGCCTCGACACGACGAGCCAGAGAAACGGCGCCTTTTTTCCTTAAGCCATAACGCAATTCCGAAACAACGATGGCGCTTGTACAGAGCTCGTCCGTCGGCACCGCGGTCGCCCGACCGGCGGCCGCACCCTCGGGATTGCGAACCATGTCCGAGATGACGTTTGTGTCGAGCATGTAGCGGAAGGCGGTCACAGCTCGACGTCCTCAGGGGGCGGCGTCGTTTCGTCGAGTTCCGGAAAGTCGCCTTGCCAGGGTTCGAAGGTCGCAAGCAGGGCGGCCAGCCCCATTTTTCTGGGCTTCGGCTCAAGAATGAGGCGGTCGCCTTCCTTGCGCATGACGGCTTCGTTTCCCGGGAGTTCGAACTCGACGGGAATGCGAACGGCCTGATTGCGGCCGTTGCGGAAAAGCTTCACCTCCCGCTCCTGCGCTGCTTCAGGCATTTCCTGCGGTCTTGCACTCATAGCGACCTCCATCGCTCACGGCATATGCCAAAGCATAGGCCTTCACCAAGCTCCAGACAACCTCACCGCTTCACCTCCCACGTCGTCACCCGCTCGCCCGTCGCCGGGTCCTTGCCGTCCTTGAGCTGGATGCCCTTGGCGGCGAGGTCGTCGCGGAGTTTGTCGGCTTCGGCGAAGTTTTTCGCCTTCAGCATTTCCAGGCGCAGTTGGATGAGGCTTTCGATGCTGTCCTCCAAAGCCTTGGAAACCTCGGCCTTTTTCGGCAGGACGCCGAGAAGCTCGGCGCTGGCGGCGAAGACGGGCAGCATCAGCGGGTCGTTGTTGGCGCATTGGGCGAGCGCGTGCAGCGCCTGCACGGCGCCGACGGTGTTGAGGTCGTCGTAGAGCGGCGTCAGCACGGTCGCGTCCACGCGGCCTTCGGCCTGGTTGCCGCCGGCCGGCCACTTGGCGATGAGGCGTTCGGCCTCTTCCAGGCGCTTGACGGAGAAGTCGATGGGCTCGCGGTAATGCGTCATCAGCATGGCGAGGCGCAGCACCTCGCCCGGCCATTTGCGGCCGCCGAACTTCTCCTCGTGCAGCAGTTCGGCGATCGTGAAGAAATTGCCTTCCGACTTCGACATCTTGCGGCCTTCGACCTGCAGGAAGCCGTTGTGCATCCAGACATTCGACATGACCTTGGTGCCGTGCGCGCAGCGCGACTGGGCGATCTCGTTCTCGTGATGGGGAAAGATCAGGTCGAGCCCGCCGCCGTGGATATCGAAGGTCTCGCCCAGATAGGCGGCCGACATGGCGGAGCACTCGATATGCCAACCCGGACGGCCGCGGCCCCAGGGGCTGTCCCAGCCCGGCTCTTCCGGCGACGACAGCTTCCAGAGCACGAAATCGCCGGGGTTCTTCTTGTGCGCATCGACGGCGATGCGGGCACCGGCCTGCTGCTCGTCGAGGGGACGCTTGGAAAGGTCGCCATAGTCGGCCATCGACTGGGTATCGAACAACACCTCGCCGCCGGCCTGATAGGCATGGCCGCGTTCGATCGGGCGCCCGATCAGCGTGATCATGTCGACCTTGCCGTCGTCGCGCGGCTGCACGAATTCGGTGGCGCGCGGCTCATGCGTCGGCTGCATGGCGCCGAGTGCAACGATATCGGCATGGAACTGGTTCGCCGTCTTCTCCGTCACGCGGCGGATCGCCTCGTTGAGCGAGAGCGTGCCGTTTGCGATCTCGGTGCCGAAATCACGCAGCGCCCGCGCGTTGATCTTGTCGTCGACGTCAGTGATGTTGCGGGCATAGGTGACGTGGTTTTCGCCATAGACGTGGCGCAGCAGGCGGAACAGCACGTCGAAGACGATGACCGGGCGTGCATTGCCGATATGGGCGAAGTCATAGACCGTCGGGCCGCAGACATACATGCGCACATTGTCGGGATCGATGGGCGCAAAAGCCCCCTTCGAGCGCGTGAGCGTGTTGTACAGCGACAGGACCGGCTTTTCGGCCATGGAAGTCTCCCAAAATGCAAAACCCGGCTGGCCGGGTCGTTTGTCATCCAGGGATTTTGGGGGACGAAAACGGCCGGGCCAGCGCGTGCGCTAGCGAATAATGCTCCGGCGAATGCAGAGTACCGTTTTCATGGCACGCTTTATCGCGCTCCGCGCTCGTCCGGTCAAGCGGGCGAAGGTCTTTCCCGGTGAAAATCCTTGGCCTCTCACCTTGTTACCGCGGTGACAGGGCCGCGCCGTGCGCCGTGAGAAAAAGAGGCATCGAAGCGGTCGAACCGCCGGAAAATCAGGGGAACACGATGCGAAACACCAGACGCGAGAACCATGCAGACCATGAGAGCCGCCGGCGACCCGACGGCGCCGGTTGCGACAACCCGTTCGGCCTCGGGGCCATCATTGCCGCCTTCCTGCGCAGCAGGGTGCGGCAGACACCGCCTGAATGAATATTACAGCGGTCACAATTCTTGACCGAGAAAAACCCGCCAATTTGGCGTTCTGCCGCGAAGCGATCAAAGTTTGAGCAGAATTTAGCCGAAAGGGCTCCTTAAATGCATAGCTCATTGGGGTAGCAACCGGGGGACGGGGCTGCCTGATGAGCCAGACTTCAGGAGAATGAGAATGTCGACTGCCAAGAAACACCCGACGCAAAAGCCCGCCGCTGCCGCAAACGAGAACCTGCAGGCGCGCTACAAGCCGATCGGCCTGCGGGCCGTGGTCGCGGCTACCCAGTGCAAGCCGGAAGCAAAAGCCGAAAAGCCGCGCCGCGAGCGCGATATTCCGGCCGTGCTCCAGCCGCTCTATGATTAAGCGTGGCCTTTAGAACAGCGAAAGCTGGTCGGAAGATGGGGGCGCGTCGGCGCCCTTCTTCTTTTCCGGCGCCGGTTCGGGCCGTTCCGCGACGGGTTCGAGGATATCAGGCCCCATATTGGCGACCTTGTTGACCTTGTCCGACACCGGGATGGCCTCGAAGAAACCCGCGTCGATCGGTTTCATCAGATCGGCGATATCGCGCGGCTCCTGCGTCTTGCAGTCCAGCCAGCGCGAGAAATCCTCCTGACGGATGACGACGGGCATGCGGTCATGAATGCGCGCAATGTCGGTATTCGCCTTGGTCGTGAGGATCGCGCCGGTATCGACCTCCGACCCATCCGCCGAGGACCACGTCTCCATAAGGCCGGCGAAGGCGACGATCTCGCCCTTCTTCGGGCGGATGAAATAGGCCTGCGCCTTCTCGCTCTTGTCCTCCGGCCGGCGCCATTCGAAGAAGCCGGAGGCCGGCACGAGGATGCGGCGGTGGCGCATGGCGGCGCGAAACGACGCCTTCTCGACGGCCGTCTCCGAGCGTGCATTGATCAATAGCGGAAAATCGCGGGGGTCCTTCACCCACCCTGGCATGAAGCCCCAGCGCACCAGCATGGCCCTGCGCTCCGGCAGGTTGCTGCCGGGTTCCTGCTTTTCACCGGCGACGACGACGAGGATCGGCTGCGTCGGCGCGATATTGTAGCGCGCCGGCGCGTCCTCGATGTCAAGGACATCGAGAAACGCCTTCATCAGGTCCGTTCTGGCCAGCAATGCATAGCGTCCACACATGGCGCCGTCATCGCACTTTGCCTATAAGGGGTCAATGAAGCGCGAGAACATCTGACACGATGAAGAAGTCGAAGAAGCCCCAACCCGCCTCCTCCGCCATCATCGAGCGCGACGGGCGTTACCTGCTCGTGCTGCGCTCCAAGCCGCCGTCGGACGCCATGTATGCCTTTCCGGGCGGACGCGGCGAGGACGGCGAAACCCCGGCCGAGACGGCGCTGCGTGAACTCTTCGAGGAAACCGGCATCCGGGCCGAAAAGCCAATGCTTTTCGCGACCTACGCTCTTTCCGGCCGCGAGGACGGCCCGGGCAGCCCCTCCTTCTTCCTGTCGGTCTTCAAGGTGAAGGCGGACGCCTCTGCGGTTGCCGTCGCGGCCGACGATGCCGCAAGCGTCGGCTGGTATACGGCAGAAGAGATCGCAAAAATGCCGGCACCGGACAGCGTGCGCGAATGCATTGCGAGGCTGGAAGCCGAGCGGGCGAGGCTTTCGGCATGAGGGTGATTCGCGCCGCACTCCTCATCAGCCTCGTTCTTGCCGGTCCCTCTTTCGGCCAGAAGGCGACCGGCGACAAGGCGAAGGAAACGCCGCCAGCCGCCACGATCGAGGAAAAGCCGGCGCCCTATGACGAGCGGCTTGAGCGGCTTTCGGAAATACTGGGGGCGGTGCATTACCTGCGCAATCTCTGCACCGAGAAGGCGGAAGACAATTGGCGCGCCTCGATGCAGCGCCTGATCGACCTGGAAGCCGGCAAGGAACCCAAGCGGCAGGAGAAGCTGACGGCTGCGTTCAACCGGGGATATCGCTCCTTTGCGGCCATCTATACCGCTTGCACCGACTCGGCTGTTGTCGCAGAAGAGAGATACCGTAACGAAGGTGCAACACTTGCCACGGAAATTACCGCAAGGTTTGGAAATTAGCAGTTAATTAACCTCTTTTCTCATGACCCAGTGCCGTTTTGGGAAAAGGCTGCTAAGGTCGTTAACAGTGCAGTAAGAACTGAATGCCGCATATGGACCGCTCAATGGAACCTACTCTCAACGATATCGACGAGATGATCGTACACGAGAAGATGCAGGCCGCTCTGGAATACCAGAACGAAGCCTGGGCTGACGGCATGGCTGACGGTATCGAACCGGAAATCATTGCCGATGCCGCAATCGCGCTCGCTCTGCGCGAAACGATTCGCGTCCATGGCGAAAAAGGTGCGGAAGCGATGCTTGATTCGCTGCGCGAGCGGCTGCTGGCTGGAGAATTCTCCCCCGAGCGCATCCTGCAATAAAGCAATTCCGCCACAGTGCGCAGCCATGCTGCGTGCGGAATTGCGTTCAAATGCTTCAGGCTGGAAAGACATAGGTCATGCAGACGTCCGCTGACGGCAAAAAGCTGTTTCGCAGCAGCCTCATCGTATTGTCGGTGCTTGCAGGGACGACGGCGCTTGTCGCGCCCGTGCGCCCCGCTTTCGCGCTGAGCGAATTGAAGCACCAGCCGGGCGAGACGCCGCAGAAGCCTGAGGAAGAGGCCGACAAGGCAGCCCCCGTCGAGAAAGAGCAGCAGCAGGAGGAGGACGCCTCCCCGCTCGAACTGCCGATGCCCGATCCGCTGATTCGCAAGGGCGAGACCGTGACCGAGCCGGCCGGCGAAGAGCCCGCCGTCACCGACGACAAGCCGGAGGAGCCGCAGACGCCCGTCGAGGTGCTCTACGACATCGACAAGGCGCCGGAAGCCGTGCGCCGCATGCGCCAGCTCATCGTCGAGGCCGCCGCTTCCGGCGATATCGAGCGTCTGCGTCCGCTGCTCGGCAAGGGCGTCACGGAAACTCAGGTCTCCATCGTCGAGACCGAAGAAGGCCCGGTCGAGACGCTGAAGGGCCAGTCGGGCGACAGCGACGGCATCGAGGTGCTGGCGATCCTGCTCGACGTGCTGGCGACCGGTTTCGTGCATGTCGGCCAGGGCACGCCCGACGAGATGTATGTCTGGCCCTATTTCGCCGAAAAACCGCTGGCCGGCCTGACGCCGCCGGAAAAGGTCGAGCTGCTGCGCATCGTGACGGCCGGCGATTTCTCCGACATGCAGGAATTCGGCAGCTACAATTTCTACCGCGTCGGCATCACGCCCGATGGCCAGTGGAAATTCTTCGTCACCGGCGACTGAGCCTATAGATCCCGCAGCCAGCCATGGCCCGGATGCGTTTCGGCGATTCGGGCCTTGAGCCAATGCCTTTGCCGCGCATCCAGCTTCGGCAGCGCCTGCGTGAAATCAGCCTCATCCTTGTCGCGCCGGTATTTGGCCTTGAAGAGCAGGATTGCTTCCGGGACAAGATAGGGAATGCCCTCCGCGGTCATCCGCACCATCTCCCCGCGTGGCCGGCGCACCGCGGGATCGCGCTTGTAGACCCAGGTCTTCGGCGTGCCGTCCTCCAGCATCATATCGACCCGCCAGCAGCGCGCCGCGATGTCCTCGCACCAGACCTGCGCAATCTCGCCGGGCGGGATTTCCCGCTCGCCCAGAGCCTCGACCTGCCCGTCGCCGACCGCATGGAACCGCATCCCCGGCAGCGCTGCACGGAAGTGGTCGAAATCGGCGCGCAGGATGGTGAATTCCAGATCGTCGTGTACCCGCGTCTCGACGCCGTGCCACAGATCGAGCGCCCAGCCCCCGACGACACACCAGGGCCTCTCGATGCCGGAAAGCCTGCGGGCGAGTTCTTGCGGGTGCCAGGCACACCAGGCATCGTGGGAAAGGGGCGTCGTATCCATGGAAGGCCTTGTCGTTCGGCGTCCTTCTTATCGATACCGGCGCATGAGACAAGCCGTCCCGACCTTGCGAAAGCGCGTCCGGCATTCTACCTCTGTTTCACGGGCGTGCTGATGCGCCAAAGCGTCGACGGACATCGTCGGCCCACAGGAATCTGGATCGAAACATGCCTTCCGTCACGCTTTCCGGCCGCGCCTTTCTCCGCCTTTCCGGCAAGGATGCCGAGCCCTTCCTGCAATCGCTGATCACCACCGACCTGCCCTCGCTGCCCGAGGGCGAGATCCGGCCGGGCGCGCTTTTGACACCGCAGGGCAAGATCTTCTTCGACTTCCTGATCCGCCGCGATGGTGCGGATGGCTTCTTCATCGAAACGACAGAGGACCAGCGCGACGCGCTCCTCAAGCGGCTGACCATGTACAAGCTGCGCGCCGCCGTCGATCTCGCCGTGGTCGAAGGCAATGAAGCGACCGTCTCCTGGGACGATGCGGAAGCTGAAGCGGCCCGCGACGCCCGCTTTGCCAAGGCCGGGCTCGGTGTCTCGCGCCGCCCGGGTGGCGGCGGCAACGACGATCCCGCACTCTACGACGCGTTGCGCATCTCAGCCGGCCTGCCGGAATCCGGGCGCGACTATCCGCTGTCCGATGCCTTCCCGCATGATGTGTTGCTGGACCTGAGTGGCGGACTTTCCTTCCGCAAGGGATGTTATGTCGGCCAGGAGGTCGTCTCCCGCATGCAGCACCGCGGCACCGCCCGGCGCCGCCCGGTCATCGTCACCGCCGAAAGCGCCCTGCCCGCCGGCGGCACGGAACTGATGGCCGGCGGCAAGCCGGTCGGCACGCTCGGCAGCGTTTCGGGCACCAATGGCCTCGCTATCGTGCGCATCGACCGCGCGGCCGACGCGATGCATGCCGGCATGCCGATCACGGCCGACGGCATCGCCGTGACCGTCGCCCTGCCCGGTTGGACCGGCCTTGCCTTCCCCGAAGAGGCCTCCGAGGTGCCGGCGCAATGAATTCTGTGCGGCATGCCCAAGCCTACCCCCCTCTGCCCTGCCGGGCATCTCCCCCACAAGGGGGGAGATTGGATGAAGCACTGTTTTGCCCATCTCCGGCGTTGCTGATCGGGCAAAGGTCCCGCCCCCTGCCGATCTCCCCCCTTGCGGGGGAGATGCCCGGCAGGGCAGAGGGGGGTTCCCGCACAAACGGAGGGATCGTTTCCGACGATCGCTTTCTCCAATGAGCGGCGCAAAGGCTGAACCCCGCGCCTGGCAGCGCATGCTGTCCGGCCGCCGCCTCGATCTGCTCAATCCTTCGCCGCTCGATATCGAACTCTCCGACATCGCCCATGGCCTTGCCCGCGTCGCGCGCTGGAATGGCCAGACGCATGGCGAACATGCCTTTTCGGTGGCGCAGCACTCCCTCATGGTCGAGGCGATCTTCCGCCGGCAGAACCGCTGCGATGCCGATGAATGCCTGATCGCCCTGCTGCATGATGCGCCGGAATATGTGATCGGCGACATGATCTCGCCCTTCAAGGCGGTGGTCGGCGGCGGC
>CBFGOD010000065.1:0-13546 GCA_965650295.1 uncultured Shinella sp.
GGTTCCGGTTGGAATTCGGCCTTGCCGTCCTGCTTCGGTTCGAAGCGAGGTTCAAGATCAGAAGTAGAGTCGGGTTTTGAACTCTGTTTGTGCCGCTCAGTTTGGTCGGGATAGCCAGCCGTATTATTTAGAATAATTTGTTCTTCCATGCACTTGAGTATCTTCGTGCGCAGCGCTTCGAGCGCGGAAAGGACGGCAGTGAGGATTTCCGGCGTCGCGATGCGCGGTAAAGCCAGGATTTCCACGCGATATTCGGCTTCGAACTGCATCCAGTCGCCGGCAAGACCGTCTTCCAGAGCCGTCTCGATCAACTTGACGATGTCACGGCGGACGAGCGTGATCCGCTCGCGAAGCCGCAGCAGAAGCAAACGCTCGGCCGTCACGGCCGCTGCAAGCTGCTCGATCTCCCCTGCCCTCGCGAGGAGGGGGGCAAGGGAAAAGCCGAAGGCCTCGCCGATCTCCCCTTCCCTATCGCGGCGGACGTACCGCTTTCCGTTGGGGCTATCGCGCCGCATCAGCAGGCCGGCATCAACAAGCGCTGCGAGATGCCGGCGCAGTGTGGTTTCCGCCATGCCGTGCGTGCGCAGCGACAGCTGCATGTTCGAGGGAAAGACGACCATGCTGTCGCCGGCCGCAAGCTCCGTCTTCGGGTAGAAACTCATCAGCGCGTTCAGCACCGACAGCGCACGATCGCTGACGCGCAGCTTCGGCCGCGCTTCGCAGAGCCAGCGGTAGAGTTTCCACTTGTCGATACTCGCTTCCGGCGGGATCGTCTTAACGATCGCCTGGCTTGCCAACATGCTAAGCGTCATCGCTCGCCGCCCGAAGGGCGTCGCTATGCCATCCGTTTCCATGTCTCTTCACCCTCAAAAAGGCAAAAGAGACCCCTTCATCGAAAACCGATGCCAAAAACGCTTGACTGTGATTCGGGGAAGTGCGACTCTCAGGCTGCTAAACGATGAGAAGGGCTTCCGCGACGGTAACGTTGAGGGGGCCTTTTTCTTTTGCGGATCAATCTCCCGATTTCTGTTTCTTTTCAGTCCTGTACGCCTCGTAGAGACGATCCAGGTTCTGTGTGATATAGGCGCCGAAGGCTGCGGCTTCCGCAGCCTTCAGCGAAATCGTGTACTGCCGCCCCTGCGCCTTGATGCTGGCGCGCACCGAGCCGTCCTTGCGCTCCCATGCAGCCGGGGCAGGCTTCGCCGCATGCGCCGGAGCGTCCGACTTTGCGAGATGTCCGCTGACCAGATTGAACCGCTCCTCCGGCGACCGGATCTTGATGCGCTCGCGGCCGAGAAACTCGACAGCCCTGTCTTCGTTGGCCGGTTCGTCGAAGCGCGTCGCAAGCTCATGCCAGCGATCGCGGCCAATGGCGAGCGCCGGGCCGATGCCCGTCCGCACCGCCTTCGGAATTCTGTTCACAACCGACAACATTTTTGAAACTGTCGTCTTGTCGACACTCAAGGCCGACATAATAGTCTCACGATCAAAACCGCGGCCTTCCAGTTCCCCGGCAAAGGTCGCGCGCTCCAGGAACGATAGATCGGCGCGCGCGCTGTTCTCCTGACCCTGCGCGATGACGTGATCGCGGTCGGTCAGCGCCTTGACGACGGCGCGGACGGGGCGGCCGAGCAGGCGCGCGGCTTTTGCACGGCGGTGGCCGAACGCAATCTGGTAGATACCGTCCTTTGTTGGATGCGGACGCACGAGGATCGGCGAATCCTGGCCACGCACGCGCATGGCGTCCACCAGCTCCTGAAACTGCTGGTCGGAATGGGCGAGACGATCCGAAACGAAGGAATCCTCGATTTGATCAGGCTCGAGTTCGATGACGACCTCGCCGGCCGTCAGCTTCGCCTCGATCTCCTTGGCCGCATCCGCTTTCGCCGCAAGCGCATCGATGCTGCGTGTCACGGCGCCGAGCGCGCCGATACCCTTATAGGTGACATGCTGGCGCTGCTCGTCCGCTGCGGGGTTTACCGGCGTCAACTTGTCGTTGGCAGGGGCCATCAGGTTGGAAAGAACGTTCTTGCGCGCCATATCAACGCCCCCATGCCTTATGGATAAGTTCGACGAGCTCCGTGTTGACCGCTTCCATGGATTCAAAGGCGCGATCGTAGGTCGCACGCGTAAACTGGCTGCGGTCGACCTCGTAGAGCGTCTGGTTGGTAAGCGCCGCATCGGCGATCGCTACGCTGCGCACCATCGGACTGGTCAGGACATGCTGCTTGAACATCGAGCGCATGAAGGCGACCATCTGGGTCTGCGGTCCATCCGCCGGATCATAGCGGGTGACGAGGTAACGCAGCCAGTCGAGGTTCATGTTGCCGCCGGCACTTTTCAGCGTGTTCAGCACTTCGCCGAGCATCTGGAGGAACTGGCACATGGACATGACGTCGAGCATCTGCGGATGCACCGTGATCAGCACCGCCGTCGCGCCGCAGATCGCACTCATCGTCAGGAAGCCGAGCTGGGGCGGGCAGTCGATGACCACAACGTCATAGTCGTCGGCAACGGAAGACAGTGCCTCGTCGAGCCGGGCGAAGAAGATGCGACCGTAGTCGCCACGATTGCCCTGCGCCAGGACGCGCGGTGTGTCATGCTCGAACTCCATAAGTTCGAGATTGCCGGGCACGATGTCCAAACCCGGGAAATTCGTCTTGCGAATGATTTCCTTCAACGGCCGGCGCTGGTCGTCGTAGCGGATGGCAGCGTACAGGGTCTCGTTCTCGTTGACGTCGAATTCCGGCTGGAAACCATGGATCGCCGAAAGGCTCGCCTGAGGGTCGAGATCGACGGCGAGAACCCGGTGGCCGGTCAGGGCCAGATGCTGGGCCAAATGCGCCGTCGTCGTCGTCTTGCCGGACCCCCCCTTGAAGTTCACGACGGCGACGACCTGCAGATGCTCGCTGCCGCGCCGGCGCGGGACATAGCGCTGACCACGGCTGTTCTGCTCGAGGTACTGGCGCATTTCCTGCAGCTGGTCGGCGGAATAGGAGCGACGGCCGGAGGGAGTCACCTGCGGAAGCGGACCTTTGGATTCCAGCGAGAGATTGCGCAGATAGCCGCTGGTAACACCCAGGAAATGCGCGGCTTCGCTCAGCTGGAACTGGCGCAGGGTCTTCAGCGCAACAGGCGGAAACATCTCCAGCCGATGCTGCTTCAGCTTGTCCGACAGCTCATGCGCCTGACCGATGATCAGTTGATCGACCTCGGAAATCGCCTGCCCAAACGTTGCAGCCATATTCATGTCGCTAATCTCAAAATGCGTTTCAAAGCCTATTTGGCGATTTAAAACGCATCTAGAACCGATTCGGAAGGGAGGGCAAGGCCAACGGGACGAAAGCCCGGCTTAAGAAAGCTTTGGCGCATCAATAATTTGCAGTCTAGCATATTGACCAACTCGTGCCTATCGGCGTTTCACGATTCGTTTGGCAAACACGGCAAGAAAATGCGGGCTGACCGATTTCCCCTCTCATGATTCGCGATAACCTCGTCGGTGACGCCGCGCGACCTGACGTTCCAGGATAACCTGCGCCTCTTCTAGGCTGGCATGGAATGTCGCCGCCTGCCGCCCACGCGTTCCGATCCGGCCCCAATGGCGAAACACCGCCACGTCGCCGAAGAGCGTTGGCTCGAGTGAGAGCATGTAGAAGCGCGCCATGTTGCTGGCGGCATCTACGCGGCGAAAATGGCGGGTTGCGGGGAGGGGCAGAGTGTTTGACATGCCGCCGATTCTGGCGAAGCGCGGAATCGGCGTCCAACGAGAGTTTTGAATCGATCCGGCCGGATCGATTCAATTTGGTGATGCATAATCAGTCCTGCGGTCCTTTGCGCCCGGAAACGGGCGGCAACTTCACCTCGATTGCGGCAAGGCCTGCCACCAGCTCACTCATGCTCTTCGCACCCAGAAGCAGTGAAAGCTCACGCTCGTATTCATGGGCAAGCGCAATCATCTCGCCATAGATGCCCTTGCCCGCCGCTGTCAGTTCCAGGTGCTCCACACGCCGGTCATCGGCATCCTCGCTGCGTTTCAGCCAGCGCTTTTCCTCCAGCGCCCGCACCGCGCGAGAAACCTTCGTCTTGTGCATGCTGGAATTGCCACCGATCTCGGTGGCGGTCATGCGGCCATAGGTGCCGAGAGCGGCCAGCGCCCGCCATTCCGGCCGCGTCATGCGGTAGCGTGCGCGATACTGTGCGGCGAAACGCTGGCTCACCCGCTCAGCCGCCTGGTTGAGGCGATAGGGCAGGAAGGTTTCGAGATTGAAGTCCATCGATGGCGCCTTGATGGTTACAAAATGGACAGTTACATCTGCAACCATCTAAGCCTGCTTGAAGAGGAGGGCAAGCCATGTCCGAGAGCACCAACAGCCTGAAATACATGCCGGGCTTCGGCAACGACTTCGAGACGGAATCCCTGCCGGGCGCGCTGCCGCAGGGCCAGAACAGCCCGCAGAAATGCAATTATGGCCTCTATGCCGAACAGCTCTCCGGCTCGCCCTTCACCGCGCCGCGCGGCACCAACGAACGCTCCTGGCTCTACCGCATCCGCCCGAGCGTGCGTCACACCCGCCGCTTCTCCAATGCCAGCTATCCGCACTGGAAGAGCGCGCCCTGCCTCGACGACCATTCCCTGCCGCTCGGCCAGCTGCGCTGGAACCCTCTGCCTGCGTCGGCGGAAACCCAGAACTTCCTTGAGGGCATCCGCACCATGACGACGGCGGGCGACGTGCTGACCCAGGTCGGCATGGCCGCGCACGCCTATACGTTCAACGCCGATATGGTGGACGACTATTTCTTCAACGCCGACGGGGAATTGCTGGTCGTGCCGCAGCTCGGCGCCGTCAGGATCTTCACCGAAATGGGCATCATGGATGTCGAGCCACTGGAGATCGCCCTCATTCCGCGCGGCATGATGTTCAAGGTCTCCCGCTTGGGCGAGGGCGATACCTGGCGCGGCTATATCTGCGAGAACTACGGCGCGAAATTCACGCTGCCGGATCGCGGCCCGATCGGCGCCAACTGCCTTGCGAATCCACGCGACTTCAAGACGCCCGTCGCCGCCTATGAGGACAAGGAGACGCCCTGCCGGGTGCATGTCAAATGGTGCGGCAAGTTCTTCGTCACCGAGATCGGCCATTCGCCGCTCGATGTCGTCGCCTGGCACGGCAATTACACGCCGTTCAAGTACGACCTTCGCACCTATTCACCCGTTGGCGCGATCCTCTTCGACCATCCGGATCCGTCGATCTTCACCGTCCTGACGGCACCGACCGAGGAAGCCGGCACGGCCAATATCGACTTCGTCATCTTCCCGCCGCGCTGGATGGTGGCCGAACATACCTTCCGCCCGCCATGGTATCACCGCAATATCATGAGTGAATTCATGGGGTTGATCCATGGCCAGTACGACGCCAAGGAAGAAGGCTTCGTGCCGGGCGGCATGAGCCTGCACAACATGATGCTGCCGCATGGCCCTGACGCGACGGGCTTCGAGAAGGCCTCGAACACCGACCTGAAGCCGGTGAAGCTCGACCATACCATGGCCTTCATGTTCGAGACCCGCTATCCGCAGCAGCTCACCAAGTTCGCCGCCGAACTGGAAACGCTGCAGGACAACTATCTCGAATGCTGGGATGGGCTGGAGCGCAAGTTCGACGGCACGCCGGGCATCAAATGAAATCAGCCGCCCTGCCAGGCTTTCACCGCTTCCAGCGGCCAGACGAGCATCAGGATGTTGAGCGTCAGGCCATCCCGGATGAGATAGGTGGTCGTCGCCTCGAAGATAATGATGATTGCCACACTGGCCCAGACAGGCAGGCGCGAGGCCAGGAAAAAGCCGACGACCATGGCGAGGATGTCGGCGCTCGAATTGATCACGCTGTCGCCGAAATAATCGAGCGAGATCGTCGACTCCCGGTAGCGATTGATGATCATGTCGGTGTTTTCGAGGATTTCCCAGGCGCATTCGACGATCAGGGACAGCACGAGGCGCACATTGATGCTGGTTTTGCGCAGGAGCAGCGTGAAGAGGCCGAAGAACAGGATGCCGTGAATGATGTGGCTCGGCGTGTACCAATCGCTGAGATGTTGCGAGTTTTCCGAAGAAATCACGACGCCATGCCAGAGTTTGACATATCCGCACTTGCAGATAAGCGGCTGACCCATCGTATAAAGGATGGTGGCCGTTGCCGCGATGAAGGCGGCGGCGATCAGCAGGGAGTTTTGGACCGAGCGGTTCACGCGGAATTCCTTGAAGAATGCGATGCGCCGTGGGAGCGGCGCACGAGGGTGGAGACAGGCAACCGGAAGATGACACCATCTGACGGCTGCAAACAAGATCGGGAGAGACGTGCATGAAACTTGCGACGCTGAAAAATTCCACCCGTGACGGCCGGCTGGTCGTCGTTTCGCGTGACCTGACGCGCTGCTCGGAGGTCGGGCATATCGCCCGCACCCTGCAGAATGCCCTTGATGACTGGGACCATGTCGCGCCGCGCCTCGAGCGCGTGGCGGAAGGGCTGGAAACCGGCGCGCAGCCGACTGCACGCTTCCATGAACACGATGCCGCCTCTCCCCTGCCGCGCGCCTATGCCTGGGCGGATGGCTCGGCCTATGTCAACCATGTCGAACTGGTGCGCAAAGCCCGCAACGCCGACATGCCGGACAGCTTCTGGACCGACCCCCTGATGTACCAGGGCGGTTCCGACAGTTTTCTCGGACCGCGCGATCCGATCCTAGCGGCGGACGAAGCCTGGGGCATCGACATGGAAGCCGAGATCGCCGTCATCGTCGGCGACGTGCCGATGGGTGCGAGCGTCGAGGAAGCCCGCGATGCCATCAAGCTCGTTATGCTCGTCAACGATGTGTCGCTGCGCGGTCTCATCCCCGCCGAACTCGCCAAGGGCTTTGGCTTCTTCCAGTCGAAACCCTCCTCCGCCTTCTCGCCGGTCGCCGTTTCGCCCGATGAACTGGGCGACGCCTGGAAGGACGGCAAGCTCCACCTGCCGCTTCTCGTCTCGCTCAACGGCAAGGCCTTCGGCAAGGCCGATGCCGGCGTGGACATGACCTTCGACTTCGGCCAGCTCGTCGCGCATGCGGCAAAGACCCGGCCGCTCGTCGCCGGCACGATCATCGGTTCCGGTACGGTCTCCAACAAGCTCGACGGTGGCCCCGGCAAGCCCGTCTCCGAGGGCGGCGCCGGCTATTCCTGCATCGCCGAGATCCGCACCATCGAGACAATCGCCACCGGTACGCCCAAGACACCCTTCATGAAATTCGGCGACACCGTGCGCATCGAGATGAAGGACAAGACGGGGCACTCGATCTTCGGAGCGATCGAGCAGACGGTCAAGAAATACGAAAAGGAGTGATCGGGTGAGCAACGACATCGTGCTTTTCGATTACTGGCGCTCGTCCGCCAGCTACCGCGTGCGCATCGCGCTCGCGAGCCTGGGGCTAGCCTATGTCAGGCAATCCGTCGATCTGCTCGCCGGCGCCCAGCGCTCCGAGGAACACCGCGCCCGCAATCCGCAGGGGCTCGTTCCAGCGCTGCTGATCGATGGGCACATGTTGACGCAATCGCTCTCGATCATCGAATATCTCACGGAAACGCGCCCTGAGGCGCGTTTCCTCCCCACCGACCCGCTCGGCCGACAGCGTGTACGCACGCTTTCCTATGCCATCGCCATGGAAATCCACGCCATCTGCAACACCGGCGTCATCGGCCATGTCCTTGAGATCACCGGCGGAGGGGACGACGTTCGCAGCGCCTGGATGAAGAAATTCATCGGCGAGGGTCTTTCCGCCGTCGAAGTCCTGTTGGACGATCCCGCCACCGGCACCTTTTGCCACGGCGACACGCCGACCATGGCCGATTTCTGCCTCGTGCCGCAGGTTTACAATGCCGATC
Organism: uncultured Shinella sp.; assembly: GCA_965650295.1. Taxonomy (GTDB): domain Bacteria; phylum Pseudomonadota; class Alphaproteobacteria; order Rhizobiales; family Rhizobiaceae; genus Shinella. The sequence goes on from CBFGOD010000065.1 coordinate 7,913, forward strand.
GCTGGGGCGTCGACATTTCCGGCCTCACGCGGGTGCGGCGCATTGCGGAAACCTGCAACGCTCTCCCGGCGTTCAAGGCCGCGCATCCGGATACAGTGAAGGGGCTGTGAGCTCGCCAATCTGGTAAAGGGACCATACCCAGAAAAGATCGCCCCGCACGAGGCAGGGCGATCCGTTCGTTCGCCTATCAGGCGACATCGCCCATGCAGACGTATTTCAGTTCCAGATAGTCGTCCGCACCGTGTGCGGAACCTTCGCGGCCGAGGCCGGACTGCTTGATGCCGCCGAAGGGGGCTGCCTCCGAGGAGATGAGGCCGGTATTGACACCGACCATGCCATATTCCAGGGCTTCCGCAACCTTCCAGACCTTCTTGAGATCACCGGCGAAGAAGTAGGCGGCGAGACCGAACTCGGTGTCGTTCGCCTGTTCGATGACGTCCTCGACCGTGTCGAAGCGGAAGAGCGGCGCGACGGGACCAAAGGTTTCTTCACGAGCAACCGTCATGCCGCGCACGACGCCCTTGAGCACCGTCGGCTCGAAGAACGTGCCGTTGCCGGCAATGCGCTTGCCGCCGGCAACGACGGTTGCGCCCTTGGAAACGGCGTCGGCGATATGGGCCTCGACCTTGTCGATGGCGGCTTCCTCGATCAGCGGGCCGATCGTCACGCCCTTGTCGAAGCCGTTGCCCACAGAGAGTTCAGCGACCTTCCTCGCCAGCTTTTCGGCAAAGGCGTCATAGACGCTCGACTGAACATAGATGCGGTTGGCGCAGACGCAGGTCTGGCCGGCATTGCGGTACTTCGACACCATGGCACCTTCGACGGCTGCGTCGAGATTGGCGTCGTCGAAGACGATGAAGGGCGCGTTGCCGCCGAGCTCGAGGCTGACCTTCTTGATCTGGTCCGAGCACTGGCGCATCAGGATACGGCCGACTTCCGTCGAACCGGTGAACGAGATTTTCCGGACCTTCGGGTTGAAGCAAAGCTCCTTGCCGATCGCCGGGCCATCCGTACCGAGGATAACGTTGAACACGCCGGAGGGAATGCCGGCCTTTACCGCGAGCACGGCAAGCGCGATCGCCGAAAGGGGCGTCTGTTCGGCGGGCTTGGAGACGACCGTGCAGCCGACGGCGAGCGCCGGCGCGATCTTGCGGGCGATCATCGCCGCCGGGAAGTTCCACGGCGTGATCGTGCCAACGACGCCGACCGGCTGCTTGATGACGAGCATGCGCTTATCGACGGACGGGGCAGGGATCGTCTCGCCGTTGATGCGCTTGGCTTCCTCGGCATACCACTCGACATAGGAGGCGGCGTAGAGGATTTCGCCTTTGGCTTCCGCCAGCGGCTTGCCCATTTCGGCGGTCAGGATCGCGGCGAGCTCATCGGCATTGGCGATGATCAGGTCGAACCATTTGCGCAGGAGAACGCTGCGGTCCTTGGCCGGGCGGGCGGTCCAGAGGACTTGAGCCTTGTAGGCGGCGTCGATGGCGGCTGCCGTCTCTGTCGCGCCCATTTCCGGCAGCGTCGCCAGCTTTTCACCGGTCGCAGGGTTCAGCACGTCGAAGGTCTCTGTGCCGTTGCCGCCGATCCAGTTGCCGTTCACATAGCCGGCATCGCGCAGAAGGTCGGTCGACTTCAGGTGCTTGGTAAGTGCATCGTGGAAGGCCATGAATTCGTTCCTTTCGGACATAGACGGTCGTTCACCCGGAGCGCTTGCTCCGGGTGTCGTCCTGGGAGATTTGGTTCAGTCGTTTGCGTCGCCGATCAGGCAGCGCGGGCTTCGACCATTGCAGCTTCGAGAATGTCGAGCGCCTCGGCGAAAACCTCGTCCTGGATTGTGATCGGTGCGAGGAAGCGGATGACGTTGCCGTGCACGCCGCAGGTGAGCAGGATCAGGCCCTTTTCGAGGGCTTTCAGGCGCACTTTGTTGGCGAATTCGGCGCTCGGCTGCTTCGTCGCGACATCGTTGAACTCGACGGCGTTCATGAAGCCCGGGCCACGAATATCGACGATCTCCGGAACCTTGTCCTGCAGCGAGGCAAGACGCTGCTTGAGGCGCGCGCCGAGGTTTTCCGCGCGGTTGCAGAGGTCTTCATCCTTGATGACGTCGAGAACGGCATGGGCCGCCGCAACGCCGATCGGGCTGCCGGCATAGGTGCCGCCGAGACCACCCGGACCGGGGGCATCCATGATTTCGGCGCGGCCGGTAACGGCTGCGATCGGGAAGCCGCCGCCCAGGCCCTTGGCCATGGTCATCAGGTCGGCCGTAACGCCATAGTGCTCCATGGCGAACAGCTTGCCGGTGCGGGCAAAGCCGGTCTGCACTTCGTCGGCGATCAGCAGGATGCCGTGCTGGTCGCAGATATCGCGCAGTGCCTTCATGAAATTGACGGGGACCGGGTAGAAGCCGCCTTCGCCCTGCACCGGCTCGACGATGATCGCCGCGACACGGTTCGGGTCGACATCGGCCGCAAACAGCTTCTTCAGCACGGAAAGCGACTGTTCGACGGTCGTGCCATGCATCTCGACCGGGAACGGCGCGTGATAGACATCGGCCGGCATCGCGCCGAAACCGACCTTGTAGGGAACGACCTTGCCGGTCAGCGCCATACCCATGAAGGTACGGCCGTGGAAGCTGCCGGTGAAGGCGATAACGGCCTGACGACCGGTCGCGGCGCGGGCGATCTTGACGGCGTTTTCAACGGCTTCGGCACCGGTGGTGACGAAGATCGTCTTTTTGGCGAAGTTGCCGGGGGTGACGGCGTTCAGGCGCTCGGCGAGCTCGACATAGTTCTCGTAGGGCACGACCTGGTGGCAGGTGTGGGTGAAACGGTCGAGCTGCTTCTTGACGGCTTCGATGACGCGCGGGTGGCGGTGGCCGGTGTTGACGACGGCGATACCGGCGGCGAAGTCGATATAGCGGTTGCCTTCCTTGTCCCAGATTTCCGCATTTTCCGCACGGTCGGCGTAGATCTGCGTGGTCATGCCGACGCCGCGCGAAATGGCGGCATTCTTGCGATCGGTAAGGGGCGTGGCGGTCATGGCGCTATCCTGAATCTGGAGGCTTCGTTGATCTGGTCCAAGGCAATCCCGACCGCAGAACCGCAGTGCGCTTTTGCTGGAATTGCGATAACTTACATTTTTTCTGCAAGTCTCAAGTGGAATTCCTACATTTTTTCTGTAAGAATGCAATATGGATTTTACGCGGGCAATGCGACGGTTTTTAGAGCCGTGCTTGGCCGGCCTGATGCTATAAGCAAACCATAATACAGAATCAGGGATTGGCGCGATGGGTTCCGAGGAACCGGTGCACTACAAGGTGGCGGAGGCCGCCCGGCTTGCCGGTGTTTCGGCCTCGACGCTCCGGCTCTGGGAGACGCAGGGCCTCGTCGTTCCCGGACGCTCGGAGACCGGCCACCGGCAATATAGCGGCGATGATGTCGCCCGGCTGAAACGCATCGCCTGGTATCGCACCGAACGCGGCCTGAACCCGGCCGCCATTCGCGAGGCTCTCGATGCGGAAGATCCCACCGCCGATACGCATGCGCCCGAAGGCGATGCGCCGCAGGGCGTCGGACGCAAGCTGCGCAGCCTTCGGCATGATGCGGGCAAGACGCTGGAACAGGTGGCCGGCGATATCGGCATCGCGACCTCCGTTCTCTCGACCTTCGAGCGTACCTCGCAGGGCGTGACCTTCCGCGTATTGCATAATCTGGCCGAATATTACGGCACGACGGTCTCGAAGCTCTCAGGCGAGGAAGAGAACGACAACCGCTCCGTCGTGCGCTCAGGCGAATGGAAACTCTGGCCCGAGACCTCGCCCGGCGTCACCGTGCAGGTGCTGGCGGACGGGCGCAACATGATGGATTGCCACCGCTTCGTGCTGGCGCCCGGCGCCTCCTCGGACGGCGCTTACAAACACGAGGGCGAAGAATTCGTACACGTCCTGTCGGGGCGCATCGAACTGGTGCTCGACGGCCATGAATTCCATGACCTGGGCCCCGGCGACAGCCTCTATTTCGAAAGCGCCCGCCGCCACGCCTGGCGCAATCGCCATGACGGCGAGACGGTGCTGATCTGGATCAATACGCCGCCGACGTTCTAACCACGGCGCTTGAGTTGCTGTTCGCGGAAGAAGATGAACAGGCCGGAGGCGACGATGAAGCCGGCGCCTATCAGCATGGCCGGGCGCGGCGCATCGCCGAAGAACATCCAGCCGAACAGCACAGCCCAGAGCAGCAGCGTGTATTGCAGCGGCACCACGGTCGAGGCATCGGCAAGCTTCAGCGAGCGGTTGACCAGCATATGCGCGCTCATCGCCACGATGCCGAGCAGGCTCAAAAGCCCGAAATCGACGCCGCTCACCGGCGCCCAGCCGGCCGGATCGGTAAGGCACCAGATACCGGAAAAGATGGCCGCACCGGCAATCTGCCAGAAGACCAGCGTCGTATCCGGCGTCGCGCGCAGCGAGCGGCCGAGCACCATCGCAAAGGCGAAGGCAAGGCTGCCGGCGAGCGCGATGAGGGCGGGAAGCGTGAACGTGTCCTTCGAAGGCTCAAGCGCGATCACGACGCCGACGAAACCGATGAGGATCGCCGTCCAGCGCCGCCAGCCGACCTTTTCACCCAGCATCAGCGGTGAGAGTGCGGCAACATAGATGGGCGCGGCAAGCCAGTAGGTCATGGCGTCGGCCAGCGGCATATACGCAACCGCGAAATAGAAGCCGGACGCCTCGAAAGCGAAGAGCGCGGATCGGATGAAATGCAACTTCGGCCGCTCAACTTCCACGAGGCGACGAAAGCCGACGCGCCAGAAGAACGGCGCGAGCACGACGAGGGCCGCGATGCTGCGGATCAGCATGAGCTGGCCGACGGAATAGGTCGCGACCAACCATTTGCCGAGCACGTCGTTCAGCGAGAACATGACCATACCCAGCAGCATCAGCAACACGTCGAGACGCGCGGTGCCGGTGACGGAGGAGGGGGCGGCGATGTCGGTCATATCAGGCACTCGGGTCTTGGGGATGTTGCGGCTGTGACACATTCGCCGCAGGCGATCCAGTCAGCAATTTTGATCGCAGCATCAAACGCGGTGCAATCATGTCGCCATTGTCAGCCGCGGCGGGCGACGAGGATGCCAGCCAGCACGATCAGCCCGCCCAAGGCCTGCATCATGCCGATCGGCTCCGACAACACGATCCAGGCGAGAAGGGCGGCAACGACGGGCGCCATCAACAGCGTCAGCGCGGAGAAGGCGGTCGGCAGGTGGGCAAGCGCATAGGTGAAAAGCCCCTGGCCGCCGACATGGCTGATCATGGCAAGGCCGGCGACCATCGCCCAACCGAACAGCGTCATGGGCACCAGGCCGCCTTCGAAGGCGAAAGCGATGGGCAGCATGCAGACAGCCGCGGAAACGGTCGTCCAGACCAGAATGCGCGGCGCGGAGAACCGTGCACGGACATGCCCGAGCGCCAGCATGTAGCAGGCATAGAAAAAGGCCGCCGTAATCGCCGTGGCGTCACCCGCCAATTGTCCCCCACCGATCGCCTGGGGACCGCCCTTCAGCACGACGATCCCGATGAGGGCGAGTGCAAGCCCCGCCAGGAAGACCGGCGTGATGCGGGCGCGGAAGAAC
>CBFGOD010000066.1:0-13426 GCA_965650295.1 uncultured Shinella sp.
GGGCGGCCTCTATGCCCGCCTCGCCCGGTTGCAGTTCGATCATGGCGGCCAGGCTTTCCTCGGCGAGGATCGCGCGGCGGGCTGACCGGCCTGCCCCTACCATGGTTGCCCTTGTCACAGAGGGCGAGCGCGCTATCCTGAGGTGTCTGACGCAACGTCACCTTGGGAGGAGACCACCGTGGCATTTTCGACGATCACCCGCCGGACCCTGATGGCGCTCGGCGCTACCGCACTTGCAGCGCTGACGCTGGGCACGCCCGCCAGCGCCCAACAGTTTCCCGACCGCACCATCACGCTCGTCGTGCCCTTCGCGGCCGGCGGCTCGACGGATGTGGTGGCCCGCATCATCGCGCAGAAGATGTCGGAGAATATCGGCCAGCAGATCATCGTCGAAAATGTCGGCGGCGCCGGCGGCAGCCTGGGAGCGGACCGCGTGGCGCGGGCGGAGCCGGATGGCTACACGATCCTGATGGCGACCGTCGCCACCCATGCGCTGAACCCGCTGATCCTGAAGACGAAGCCCTATGACGCGGAAAAGGATTTCGCGCCCGTTTCGCTGCTCGTCATCGTGCCGAACGTGCTGGTGGTCAATCCCGAACTGCCGGCCAAGAATGTCGATGAACTGCTCGCCTTGCTGAAGGCCGATCCGGAGGGCTACAGCTATGCCTCTTCCGGCAACGGCACGCCGCTGCATCTCTCCGGCGAACTCTTCAAGTCGATGGCCGGCGTCAGCATGCAGCATGTACCCTACAAGGGCTCCGGCCCGGCGCTGAACGACGTGATCGGCAACCAGATCCCCATCATGTTCGACAACCTGCCCTCCTCCTCCGGCCATATCAAGGCCGGTACGCTGCGCGCGCTTGCCGTCACCACCAAGGAACGCGCCGCCTCCTTCCCGGATGTGCCGACGATCGCCGAATCCGGCATTCCCGGCTACGAGACCTATACGTGGAACGCGCTCTTCGCGCCGGCCGGCACGCCGAAGGAGGTCGTCGACAAGCTCAACGAAGCCGCCAACACCGCCCTGAAGGACCCCGCCGTCATCGAGCGCATGAAGGAATTCAGCGCCACCATCGTCGGCTCCACGCCGGAAGAGCTCGGCAAACACGTGACGGCAGAACTTGCCAAGTGGAAGCCTGTCGTCGAAGGCGCGAAGATCCAGATGGATTGATGAGCGTCAGGCCGGCGCCTCAGGCGCCGACCGCCCTCCCCACGACGCGCCCGGAAAACAAGCAGCCACCGAGGAACGTGCCCTCCAGCGCATTGTAGCCATGCAGGCCGCCGCCGCCGAAGCCGGCGGCCTCGCCGGCCGCATAGAGGCCCGGCACCGGCTTGCCCGAGAGCTCCAGCACCCGGCCGGAAAGATCGGTCTGGAGCCCGCCCAGCGTCTTGCGCGTGAGGATGTTGAGGCGCACCGCGATCAGCGGCCCGGCTTTGGGATCGAGCAAACGGTGCGGCCGTGCGGTGCGCATCAGCTTGTCGCCGAGATAGTTGCGCGCGCCGCGGATAGCCATGATCTGCGCATCCTTCGAGAACGGGTTGTCGATCTCCCGGTCGCGCGCCTCCACTTCGGCGCGCACACGTTCCGCGTCGAGCAGCGGCGCATCGGTCAGCCCATTCATGGCTGCGACGAGATCGTCGAGCGTGTCGCGAACGACGAAATCCGCTCCCTTGTCCATGAAAGCCTGTACCGGACCGGGCGGATTCTTGCCGAGGCGTTTCAGCAACAGCGGGATGTCCTTGCCTGTCAAATCCGGGTTCTGCTCGGAGCCGGACAGCGCGAATTCTTTCTTGATGATCGCGCGCGTCAGGATGAACCAGCTGTGGTCATAGCCGGTCGCGCGGATGGCTTTCAACGTCGCCAGCGTGTCGAAACCCGGCATGGCCGGCGCGGGGAAGCGGCGGCCGTGCGCATCGAGCCAGAGCGAAGACGGGCCGGGCAGGATGCGGATGCCGTGGCCCGGCCAGATCGGATCCCAGTTCCGCAGGCCCTCGGTATAGTGCCACATGCGGTCACCATTGATGACCGAACCGCCGGCCTGCTGCGTTATGGCGAGCATGCGACCATCGACATGGGCGGGCACGCCGCTCACCATGAAGGCCGGTGGCTCACCGAGGCGGTCGCGCGGCCAGCTTTGGCGCACTAGGTCCTGATTGCCGCCGATGCCGCCCGAAGACACCAGCACCGCACCGGCGCGAAGCTGGAAATCGCCGACGACCTCCCGCGACGTCGACTGGCCCCGCGCCGCATGATCCTGCTCCAACACCGCGCCATGGGCGCCGACAACCGCGCCGTTCTCGACGATCAGCCCATCCACGCGATGGCGGAAACGGAAGGCAATCGCGCTCTCGGTCCGTAGCTGCTCGGCGCGCCGCAGGAAGGGCGCAAGGACACCGGGGCCGGTGCCCCAGGTCACATGGAAACGCGGCACGGAATTGCCATGCCCCGTCGCGAGCCCGCCGCCCCGCTCCGCCCAGCCGACGACCGGAAACCAGCGCATGCCCATGGCATGCAGCCAGGCGCGCTTCTCGCCGCTGGCGAAGTCGAGATAGGCCTCCGCCCAGTAGCGCGGCCAGTGATCCTCCGGCCTGTCGAAACCGGCGGAGCCCATCCAGTCCTGCCGCGCCAATGCGAGGCTGTCACGGATGCGCATGCGGCGCTGCTCGGGACTGTCGATAAAGAACAGACCGCCCAGCGACCAGAAGGCCTGCCCGCCCAGGCTCTGCTCTCCCTCCTGGTCGAGCACGATCACCCGCAGCCCGCGCCCGGCCGCCTCCGTCGCCGCGACAAGGCCGGCAAGACCCGCACCGATGACCAGCAGATCGCAATCCATCCCAACGCCTCCCGTCGCAAGTGGCAAAAACTTACGCTGACGTTCACGTCAGATCAATAGAGCGGATAAAACGGGCGCGGTGGGCAAGAGCCGGCATAGCCGCGACCTCTAAGTACGCTGTGTGAAATTATCGCTCGGTCAGCTTCAGCTCGATACGGCGATTGGTCGCCTTTGCCGCTTCGTCATTGCCCTCGGCAATCGGCTGAAATTCACCGAAACCGGCTGCGACGAGCCGGTTGGCCGGCACGCCATTGGCGATGAGGAACTTCACGACCGACGTCGCGCGGGCCGAGGAAAGCTCCCAGTTGTCACGGTAACGGCCGGCGCCGGACAGCGGCACATTGTCGGTATGGCCGTCGACGCGTAGCACCCAGTTGATCTCGGCGGGGATTTCCTTCGCGAGATCGAGCAGAGCCGCGGCGAGCTTCTTCATCTCGGCCTGCCCGGCTTCGTTCAGCTCGTTGCCGCCGGAGGGGAAGAGCACTTCCGACTGGAAGACGAAGCGGTCGCCGACGATGCGGATGTTTTCGCGGTCGGACAGGATTTCGCGCAGCCGGCCGAAGAAGTCGGAACGGTAGCGGTTCAGCTCCTGCACGCGCTGCGCCAGCGCGACATTGAGGCGGCGTCCGAGATCGGCGATCTTCGTCTGCGAGGACTTGTCCTTGGCCTCGGAGGCCTGGAGCGCCTCTTCCACGGCGGCGATCTGGCTGCGCAGCGCGGCGATCTGCTGGTTGAGCAGTTCGATCTGGCTTGCGGCCCGCGCGCTGACCTGCTTTTCCGTATCCAGTTCGCCTTCCAGCGTCGTCACGCGGGCATTGGCCGCGTCGGAAGCGCCTGAACCGCTGTCCAGCAGTTGTTGAAGACGCGTGCGGTCGCTCTCGGATTGGGCGAGCGAGGCCTGGAGATTGGCGAGCGCGTCTTCCAGATCCTGCTTGCCGCTCTTTTCCAGCGCCAGAAGCTGCGTCAGCTCGTTGATCTGGCTGGTCAGCCGGTTCAGCACGTCGTCCTTGCCGGAGATTTCGCGGCTGAGGAAGAATTGCGCCAGCACGAAGACCGTGAGCAGGAACATGATGGCGAGCAGCAGCGTCGACAGCGCATCGACGAAGCCCGGCCAGTAATCGACCGTGCGCTGGCTGCGCCGGTTGCGGGCGAGCGCCATCTCTATTCGCCCCCAGCCTTGTGGGCCTTCTCGGTCGTGCGTTCGGGCAGCTTTTCAACGGAACGTTCACCGGAACGCGCCGCAAGCCGGTCGAGCGTGCGCCGCAACGCTTTCGCCTCCTCCTGCTGCGCCTCGATCCAGTCACGCAGCATCTGCTGCTCGCTGCGCATGTTCTTAACGAGCCCCTGGATACCCTCGGCAAGGCTCGCCATGGCGGCCGTCGAGCGATGACCGCCGCCGCCCTCCTGCTGCGCGAGCTTCAGGATCTGCTCGGCGAGCGCCTGCACGTCAGAGGACGACGTGGCGGCGAGGTCGGCGGCCGGTTGCAGCTCCGAGCCGACATCGGTGACCGAGGACAGCCAGTTTTCCAGCTCGGTGTAGAAGCGGTTCTGCGCGCGGCCGGCCTGCAGGTCGAGGAAGCCGAGGATGAGCGAGGAGGACAGGCCGAAGAGCGAGGTCGAAAAGGCGGTGCCCATGCCTTCCAGCGGAGCGGAAAGCCCTTGTTTCAGTGCCGTCAGAATATCGTTCGCCGTCCCGCCGCCGGCATCCAGCGACTGGATGACCGCGCTGATCGAGCCGATCGTTCCGAGCAGGCCCCAGAAGGTGCCGAGCAGGCCGAGGAAGACGAGAAGACCGATCAGGTAGCGGGATGTATCGCGCGATTCGTCGAGGCGCGTCGCGATGGAATCGAGGATCGAGCGCAGCGTGGCGGTCGATAGCGCCAGCGAGTGGCGCCGGCCGATCAGCGCCCGCATCGGCGCGAGCAGCACGGGATCACGCCCGACCTTTTCGGCGCTGCCGGCCGCGCGGAAAGAGTTGAACCAACGCACTTCCGGCCGGATCGACAGCACATGATTGAAGACCAGCAGGATGCCGATCAAGAGCACGCCGAGGATCAAGCCGTTGAGGCCCGGATTGGAGAGAAACGCCGTCTGCGCCTGGCGGAAGAGGATGGCGGCCACGAAGCCGACGATGATGAGGAAGATCACCATCGTCCAGAAGAACGCCATGGGGCTCGAAAGTTTGTGCGGGTAGTCGTCTCCGGTTTCGGACGACCCTCCCCAGCCCGATAGCGCCAGCTTAGCCATGTAGTCGCATCTCCGCTTTCCTGTCGGGGCGGAGACTAGAGGAAGATTGTGAGGAATTGAAGGGCTTAGCGGCAACAGCGGCGCTTTGATACGCCGCCGTCCTGAACCCGCCTCAGCGCGTCGGCACCGGGCGGTGCAGCACGTCGCGCAGCGCCTTGTGGATATATTCGTTGCCGGCAACCACCTCGCCCGCATTGAACATGTCATTGCCGCCGTCGAAGTCGGTTGCGTAACCGCCAGCTTCGCGAATCAGGAGAACACCGGTCGCCATATCCCATTCCGCCAGGTCACGCTCCCAGAAGCCGTCGAAACGGCCGGCGGCGACATAGGCGAGATCGAGTGCGGTGGAGCCGAGACGGCGCATGCCGGCGACTTCGCCCATCACATGGCGCAGCTCGATGAGGAACTTGCCGTGGTTGCCGCGGCCGAGATGCGGCACGCTGCAGCCGATGACGGCGTCCGACAGGACCTTGCGGGCCGCCACGCGCAGACGACGATCGTTGAGGAAGGCGCCGCCGCCACGCTCGGCGGTGAAGAGCTCGTCCGTCGCTGCATTGAGAACGACGGCGGCGACGATCTCGCCGTTGCGCTCCAGCGCGATCGTGCTCGCAAAGAGCGGAATGCCATGCAGGAAGTTGGTCGTGCCGTCGAGCGGGTTGACGATCCAGCGATGCGCTCCATCCGTACCGATGACCTCTTCGGCTTCGTCGCTAAGGAAGCCATAGGTCGGGCGGGCCTTCATCAGTTCTTCCCGGATGATCTTCTCGGCCTTGCGGTGGGCCTGTGCGACATAGTCCGCCGGACCCTTGAGCGAAACCTGAAGGTTCTGCACTTCGCCGAAATCACGCGAGAGCGATTTGCCGGCCTTGAAGGCGGCCTGAACCATAACGTTGAGAAGAGCTGAACGAGCCATGAAATGAATGTCCTTCGGGAATGTCCGGCGCATCGGGACGGCGAAAGCCGCGGCGCGCAAATGCACGGGGACCGGATGTGCGGGCTTCAAGATCACAAATCCCGCGAAGTTTCAAGCCTTCAGCCCCTGCATGGGCTGCAATGCAGGGTGTGCGATCGTGCAACAGGGTAAATACGGGACGCCTTACGACCCCGAACGGTACTTGTTCGCGGCGGTGATCGCTGCTTTTTGCTGCTGATCGGTCAAGCCGAGGTAGAAGTCCTCGAGCGAGGGATCGTTCAGCCCGGCGCGCCGCGCCAGCACGAACCACTTGCCCGCCTCGACCGGATCGGGCCGCGTGCCGATGGCATGGATATAAAGCTGCGCAAGCTTGCTCTGGGCGACGACATTGCCGCCATCGGCGGCGCGCTTCATCCATTTGAAGCCGGTATCGTAGTCGCGGTCGCCCGCCGTGCCGTTGACCAGCCACATGCCGAGATCGAGCTGCGCCGTGTCGAAGCCCGCACGGGCGGCGCGCACCAGCCATTCGCGGGCGCGCTTCGTCTTTTCCTCAGGCAGGTCCTTCAGGTTTATATAGAGCTGCGCGACGGCATATTGCGCATCGGCAATGCCCTGCTCGGCGGACTTCTCATAATAGGGCAGCGCCTCGCGCAGGCCTTTGTCACCCGGATTGTCGGCCACCAGCACCTGCGCATAGTTGAATTGCGCCGAGGCATTGCCGAGATCGGCCGACTTCTTCATCAGTTCATCGGCCTTCTTGCGATCCTCCGGCGATGCCGAGCGCTCCATGAGCAAGATCGCGTATTTGAACATACCGGTGGGATCGCCGCCATTGGCCGCCTGCTCATACCAGAACATCGCCTGCTTGCGATCGCGCTTCACGCCGAGGCCACGGTCGAGAATTTCGGCCACCAGGGTCTGCGCGGCGGGATCGCCAAGCTGCGCGCGCGGAAGGGCAAGCTCCATCGCCGTCAGGTAACGGCCGCGCTGGAAGGCGCCATAGGCCTCATCGACCTTGCCGGCAAACGGCTTCTCCGCCGGCAATGCCGGCAGGTCGGCGCCCATGCGGTCGAACACCGAAAGCCCCGTGGACGGGCCGTCCACGGGCTTTTTCTCATCCTTCTTGACCTCGGGCTGATCGTCGAGGGCAATGGGCTTCACCTCTTCAGCCGGCTTGTCATCCGTCTTCGCGTCGTCGGTATTGGCCGTGACCGATGGCCCCTTCTTGGCCGTCTCGGCAAAGGACGGCGCGGCAACGAGAACGCCCGCGGCGAAAAACGCCACCGGCGCGAAACGGCAAGCTTGTGAAAGAAGGACCCTGATCATGGGCGCCTACTATTGCTCAAACCGTGGCGCTTTTTCGTCAAGAAGGGCGTTGACCGCAGCAATCACATGCGGCGCCTGCGCAGGGTCGGCAAACACCGCCTTGTCGAGCGCCACGAACTCCGCACCGGTCTCCGCAACGGCAAGAGCGGAGTCCGGATCGCTGCCGCCGAGCACGATGCAGGGAATTTCCACCATGGAAGCCCACCATTCGGCAAGCGCCAGGTTCTTCGGATGGGCTTCCGGCTTGATATCACCGCCGATCTTGCCGAAGAAGATATAGTCCGGCTGGATTTCGCCGATCTCCAGAGCCTTGTGCCGATCCGTGGCATTGCCGCCGCCGACGATGAGCTTCGGCGTGAATTTTTCCACCGCTTCGGCAAACACGTCCAGTGCGCCGGTAACATGGATACCGTCGGCCTTTGCCCGGCCGGCAACCCGCGTATCGCCGGCGACGAGCGCCGCCGCACCGGCATCCTGGACGATCTGGACGAGCGCTTCCGCATGTTTCTGGAACACGCCGTCATCGAGACCGTATTGCGGAATGATCACCGAAGCGACATCGCCGCCCTTCAGAGCGCCCTCGAGCATTGCGGCACGCGCTGAAAGGTCCTCCCCCTCGGGAAGGATCAGCACGAGACGGCAGCGGTTATCGGCTTCGGACATGGATGGGCACTTTCCTTGAATTGCGGCACTCTGGTCTCGTCATAACAGATCAAAGCGGATAGACGGAAGGACGAACAGGATCAATCGTCTTCCATGTCCATCGACCCCTCGATTTATTATGCCGCCATCCCCGCCGTGCTGCTGGTGGGCCTGACCAAGGGCGGCATGGGTGAAGCTCTGGCGCTGATGGGCGTGCCGCTGCTCGCCATGGCCGTGCCGCCGGTGCAGGCCGCCGCCATTCTGCTGCCGATCCTGGTGGTGATGGACTGCGTGTCGCTCTGGATCTGGCGCGAACACAACAACCGCACACTCCTGAAAATGCTTCTGCCCGGCGCGCTCATCGGCATCGCCATCGGCTGGGCGACATCGGCCTATGTGCCGCGCGATGCGCTACGCCTCATCATCGGCCTCATCACCGTACTCTTCGTGCTGCGCTACTTCTACAACAGCTGGCGCGTCCGGCATGGTTATGTCATCGAGCCGAAGCCGCACCGGCTCATCCCCGCCGCCTTCTTCGGCACGCTTTCCGGCTATGGCAGCTTCGTGGCCCATGCCGGCGGCGCACCCTTCCAGGTCTACGGCCTGCCGCTGAAGCTGCCGCCGCGCGATTACACCGGGGCCGCCGTCCGCTTCTTCGCTATTCTCAATTTCATCAAGCTCGGCCCCTATTTCGCGCTCGGACAGCTCGACACGACGAACCTCACCATCTCGGCGACGCTCGTGCCGCTCGCCATCGTCGCGACGGCTTTCGGCGGCTTCATGGTCAAGCGCATGAAGCCGGATGTCTTCTATCCCTTCATGTATTCCATGGCGCTGATCGCCGGCCTCAAGCTCGTCTATGACGGCGTGCGCGCCTTTCTCTGACGCTTTACTTTGCACCGCACAAATTACTTGCCGCAATTGCTGCTTTGCCATAGCTTCCAGCCATGGCGCACCCGGACCCTTTTGCTGCTATTGCCGATCCCAACCGCAGGTTCCTCCTGGAGGAGCTGCGGCGTGCGCCGCGCACGGTCAACGAACTCTCCGAAGGTCTGCCGATCAGCCGCCCGGCGGTCTCCCAGCACCTGAAGGCGCTGCTCGATTCCAACCTCGTCAGCGTGAAGGCCGAGGGCACGAAGCGCATCTATGCCATCAACGGCAAGGGCTTCGACCGGCTCAATCTCTGGCTCGACCAATTCTGGTCCTGAGCCCTGCCGTCTCATTTCGAAACAGAACGCCCCGGCAGACCTTCCGATCTGCCGGGGCGTCACGACATCTATGATTTCGTCTTCGGGAAGCGGTTTCGCGAATTGGGCTCCTAACCCGGTCCTCCCATACGGACCATTTGTTCCGCGACTTGCCTCCCTATAATCCTTTTGGAAAAATCCCTGTCGTTTCAGTGAGCTGAGGAGCGAATACGCTCGATCTCATCCTTGATGCGCAGCTTGCGACGCTTGATGTCTGCAATCGCCTCATCCTCCGAAGAGGGCCTTTTGATCGCAGCATGGAGCTCTTCTTCAAGAGCAAAATGCTTCTTTTCGAGCGTAGCCAGATGGGCCTCAATCGTCATGTGACAGTTCCTTCCTTTTGCTTGCACCCGGTCACTTGCGTGCCGGATGATCCAGGTTGCAACAGTTCCAGTGTGCCATGTCATTTTTCATTTGTCGAAGGCGAAAACGTGGCAAGGGATAACTTCCCGTTACCAGGGGTTTCGTGCTACGAGCAGCCTCTACAGACTGGGACAGACGGGCAAACCGCTGTTTCCGACGACGGGGAACATAAAGCATGGCAGACCAGGAACAGGCTGAAATGCGGCTTGCCGCCGCACGGCTTCGCCAGGAACACGAAGACTACGATGCCGCGATCAACGCCATGATCCAGGTCGGCTGCGAAGCCCTCAGAATCCAGCGCATGAAGAAGAAGAAACTGATCCTCAAGGACAAAATCTCCAAGCTGGAAGATCAGATCATTCCCGATATCATCGCCTGAACCGGACGAGACGCCTTGGACACCACAGAAACGCCCCCCGTCGCCATCATCATGGGAAGCCAGTCCGACTGGGAGACGATGAAGAACGCCGCCGATACGCTCGATGCGCTCGGCGTCGATTACGAGGCCCGCATCATTTCGGCGCACCGCACGCCAGACAGGCTCTACAGCTTCGCGCGCGGCGCCAAGGCGGAAGGCTTCAAGATCATCATTGCCGGCGCGGGCGGTGCAGCCCACCTGCCGGGCATGGCCGCGGCCATGACGCCGCTGCCGGTCTTCGGCGTGCCGGTCCAGTCGAAGGCCCTGTCCGGCCAGGACAGCCTTCTCTCCATCGTGCAGATGCCGGCCGGCATTCCCGTCGGGACGCTCGCCATCGGCCGGGCCGGCGCGGTCAATGCCGCGCTGCTCGCCGTCGCCGTTCTGGCGCTCAACGATCCGGAACTTGCCCATCGCCTCGACGAATGGCGCGAGAACCAGTCCAACGCGATTGCCGAATATCCCGTGGACGGCCCGCTATGAGCGCCCGCACGATTGGCATCATCGGCGGCGGCCAGCTCGGCCGTATGCTCGCGATGGCGGCCGCGCGCCTCAACCTGCGCACCGTCGTCCTCGAGCCGCAGGCCGATTGTCCGGCAGCCCAGGTCGCGAATGCCCAGATCGTCGCCGCCTATGACGACGCCGAGGCGCTCGCCGAGCTTGCCCGCATCTGCGATGTCGTGACCTACGAATTCGAGAACGTGCCGGTCGCGGCCGCGGCCGCACTGGCAAAGGCCGTGCCGGTCTATCCGCCCCCGCGCGCGCTGGAAGTCTCACAGGACCGTCTCGTCGAAAAGAGCTTCATCCGTGACTGCGGCATCCTCACCGCCGATTTTGCGGCAATCGACAGCCAGGCCGATCTTGAGGCAGCGCTCGACCGCTTCGGTGGCGTCGGCGTGCTGAAGACCCGCCGGCTCGGCTATGACGGCAAGGGCCAGCGGCTCTTCCGCTCGCCGGCCGAAAGTCGTGAAGGTGCCTTCGAAGCGCTGGGCGGCGTGCCGCTCATCCTTGAAAGCCTCGTGCCGTTCGAACGCGAAGTGTCGATCATCGCCGCACGTGACAGCGATGGCACCATTGCCTGCTACGACCCGGCGGAGAACGTCCACCTCAACGGCATCCTGCACACCTCGACGCTGCCGGCGAGCGTCAGCGAGGCGACGGCCGACCAGGCCCGCAAGGCGGCACGCGCCATCCTCGACAGCCTCGGCTATGTCGGCGTCATCGGCGTGGAATTCTTCGTGCTGGCGGATGGCGGGCTCGTCGCCAACGAGATTGCACCGCGCGTGCACAATTCCGGCCACTGGACGGAGGCGGCCTGCGTCGTCTCGCAGTTCGAGCAGCATATCCGCGCCGTTGCCGGCCACACGCTCGGCGATCCGCGCCGCCATTCGGACTGCGTGATGCAGAATCTGATCGGCGACGATATCGACGATGTGCCGGCCTGGCTTTCAAAGCCCGGCGTGCTCGTCCACCTCTACGGCAAGACGGAAGCGCGTCCGGGCCGCAAGATGGGGCATATTACCCAGCTTTTCGGCTGAGACTGGCTGGAAAACCGGACACAGCGGCGGAAAACCCGCCGCATATGGTTGACAGCGCAAATGTCACGGGTTACATGCCTGCCCAACGTGAAAGCGCGCCCGAAACGGCGCGTTTTTAATTGAAGAAATCCGGCGAACTCGTGTCGCCCTGCAATACGCGGATCGAAAACATGAAGATCAAGAATTCGCTCAAGTCGCTCAAGGCTCGCCACCGCGAAAACCGCCTTGTTCGCCGCAAGGGCCGCATCTACATCATCAACAAGCAGAACCCGCGCTTCAAGGCTCGTCAGGGCTGATACGGCGTCGCGGTTGCCTGTCCCGTGAGGGACAGTGTTGATCGAGAAATACAATTGAAGTTGAGCGCATGGCGGTTTACCATAACCGCCATGCGCTTTTTCATGCTTTCCGCACTTTGTCTCCCTCTTGCTCTCGTCATGGCCGCGCCCTCCGCTGCCTTCGCGCAAGCCGCAGACAAGGCTTCGCTCGACAAAACGTCCAGTGCCTTCACCACGCAAGCGCAGCGGCTGGACAAGCTGTTCGGCGAGTTGAAGCGCGAGGCCGATCCGGATGCCGCGACCGGCATTGCCAACCAGATTCGCCGCGAATGGCAGGATTCCGGCAGTGCCAGCATCAATCTGCTGATCCAATGGGCCGACAAGGCCACGGGCGAAGACAAGAATGCGGTGGCGCTCGATTTCCTCGATGAGGCTATCCGCCTGCGGCCCGACTATGTCGAGGGCTGGAACCGCCGCGCAACGCTGCATTTCAAGATGGGCAACTATCGCAAGTCGATGTCCGACATCAACCAGGTGCTGAAGATCGAGCCACGCCACTTCGGCGCACTCGCCGGCATGGCGGCCATCCTGGCCCAGAGCGGCCGTGACGAGCTCGCCCTGAAGGCCTGGGAGCGTTTCCTTGAGGTCTACCCGACCGAACGGCAGGCGCAGAAGGAAATGGGCGACCTCGCCGAAAAGCTGACCGGCCAGCGCACCTGATTCTCGTTCGTGTGAACCGGCATGGTGTCACCTGCGTAGATCGGCTATCCCAATCGTAGACCGGACCCTCCCTTGCCCTCCCCGCTTCGCCTCATGCTGACAGCTCTTCTCGCCGCCCCCTTCGCCATCGCGCTCGCCGGCTACGCCTTCACGGCGTGGAAGGCACGCGCCATCGAGCAGCAGTTTCCCAATGTCGGCGAACTGATCGACGTCGGCGGCTTGCGCATGAACAGCGTGCTGGTGCCGGCGGGCGACAAGGCCGACCTGCCGCCGCTCGTCTTCATCCATGGCGCAAGCGGCAACCTGCGCGACCAGATGCATGCCTTCCGCGCGAAACTCGAGGGACGCGCAACCCTGCTCTTCCTTGACCGACCCGGCCATGGCTATTCCGAGCGCGGCGGGCCGGAAAATGCCTGGCCGGACGGACAGGCCAACGCCATTGCCCGCCTGATGGAAAAACGCGGCATCGGCAAGGCGATCATCGTCGCCCATTCCTTCGGCGGCGCGATTGCCGCAAGCTTTGCGCTGGAACACCCGGAAAAGACCGCCGGCCTGCTGTTCCTCGCCCCAGCCACCCATCCCTGGCCGGGCGGCGTCGACTGGTACTACGATCTCGCCAGGGCGCCTTTTGTCGGCTGGCTGTTCACGCGCATCGTCGCTCTGCCGGTCGGCCTGTCGCGCATCGACAGCGGCACGCGTTTCGTCTTTGCCCCGAACCCGCGCCCGGACGACTATATCGAGGCGACCGCACCCGCCCTGGTGCTGCGCCCCGCCGCGTTCCGAAACAATGCCACCGACGTCGCCAATCTTCTGGAATATGTTCGCCGCGTGCAGCCGCGCTACCACGAGATCCACACGCCGACGGTGATCGTCACCGGCGACACGGATGGCGTCGTCTACGAGGAA